>JBOHAJ010000114.1:0-22138 GCA_050697715.1 Gaiellaceae bacterium | reverse complement strand
GACGCCCACTCACCTACGCCCTCGTCGGCAGCGCGGAGAGGCTCACGCCGGAGGGGCTCGCCACGATCCAGGAGACTTCACGCAAGCTCCGCGATCCCGAGACCTCGGCGAGGGAGGCCGAGCGGCTCGCGCGCACGTCGCCGGCCGTCCTCTGGCTGATCGAGAACGTGCACGGGAACGAGGAGAGCCCGACGGACGCCTCCCTCCGCATCCTCTACGACCTCGCGGATCGCTCGGACTGCGCCGCCCAGCAGATTCTCGACAACGCCGTCGTCGGCATCCTCCCCACGCAGAACCCCGACGGGCGCGAGGCGAACACGCGCCAGAACTCCTACAGCTTCGACATGAACCGCGACTGGTTCGCGCGCACACAGCGGGAGACGGACGCGAAGCTCGAGCTCTTGCGGGAGCTCCCCGGAGTGCTCTACATCGACGGGCACGAGATGGGCTCGAACCACTTCTTCTTCCCGCCCACGGTCGACCCGACCTACCACGAGGTGACGAGCCAGTCCATGGATTGGCAGGACAACCTCTACGGCGGGGCGTTGGCTGCGGAGTTCAGACGCCAGCACATCCAGTTCTGGACGAACCAGGTCTTCGACTTCTTCGCCATGGTCTACGGCGACATCGTCCCGGCCGTGTCCTTCAGCGCCGCCGGGATGACCTTTGAGAAGGCGAACTTCGACCCCATCGCCCAGCGGACGTACGAGCACTACCTCGCGCAATGGGTCTCGATCTCGGAGGCGGCGATCAACCGCGAGGACATCCTCAACGATTGGCACGCCACGTGGGTCGAGGCGTTCCGGCAGGGTCTGGCCGGGGAGCTCGAGCCGAACGAGGTCAACGATCGAGGGAACGAGGTGCAGCTCCCGGTGCCGAACGAGAAGGTACGGCACTACTTCCTTCGTGCGGACGATGCTGCGAAGGCGGCCGAGGTGCAGGCGCTCGTGCGCCGGCTCCAGCGGATGGACGTCGAGGTGTACCGACTGACCGCGCCGCTCTCCGTCCTCGACTTCAAGCCGTACGGACGTGCAGCGGGAGCGACGAGCCTCGCGGCGGGCACGTACTGGATTCCCATGGCGCAGATGCAGAAGCACTGGATCCAGGCCCTGCTCAATGAGAACACGTACGTCCCGTTCCCCTACTTCTACGACGTCAGCGGGTGGTCGAACCCACTTCTCTTCAACGTGAGCGGAGGGCGCTCCGGCGCCGTCCTGTCACCAAGCGCGGAGCTCGTCTCGCTCCTCCCCGAGCCGCCGGCGCCTCCGCCGCCCGCGACCCCGCCTCGGATCGCGGTCTACCAGATCTCGAGCGGCACCTCGGCGCGGGAGTCGACGGGTTGGCTGCGCTACCTCCTGGAGCAGGTCTGGCACTTGCCCTACGAGCCGGTGAGCTCTGCCCAGATCGCCGGCGGCGGCCTCGCCGGCGTCGACGTGCTGCTCGTCCCGAACGGGGTCTCCACGACGGCGTCGAACGCTCTCGGGCCGGCCGGTCGCCGGGCACTCGCAACCTGGGTGAACGGCGGCGGCGAGTACATCGGTTGGCGCGGCGGCGCCGAGCTGGCCGCCCGCATCGGCCTCACGACGGCGAGGCTCACGGAGCCGCACTCCGACATCGCAGGGACGCTAATCCGCGTGGCGGTTGACCAGGCGAGCCCCCTCGCGGCGGGCGTCGGCGCCTTCAACTGGGTCTTCTACGACTACGACGTCGTGATGAAGGCCGCGAGCCCGAGCCACGTCGCGGCCGGCTTCCCCGCCTTTGGGAGCGAAGACTTCTTCGTCTCCGGTTTCGCCCGCGGCCAGGAGGAGCTGAGCGGTACGGCCGCGGTAATCGACGAGCCGATCGGCTCCGGACGGGTCGTCCTCCTCGGCTCCGATCCGAACTTCCGGGCCTGGACGGTCGGGATGCAGAAGATGCTCCGGAACGCGGTCCTCGGCCCCGACGCGTTCGCGGGCACAACCGTGGAGGCGGGCAGCCCGGCGCGTAGCAAGGCCGAGGCGGCAGCACGGTCGGCCGCGGGAGCGATCGCCGCGCTCGAGTCGCCGCTCCACGTCACCGTCCGCAGCGCGGACGCCAACGTCGCCGCGACTCTCATCGGACGCTACTCCGGGTACACCATGCGCAGGCACGGCGCCACGACCGCCTTCCTCGTCGTCAACCCGGGCGGCCGCACCGGGGACGAGCACCCGTTCACCCGCGAGCTCGCCAACGACCTCGTCGCCGCGGGAGTGGACGTCGTCGCCCTCAGGGCTCCGTAGACCGGTCGCAAACCGCCGCCCTCGCTCAGACGGCGGCGGCGGCCTCGTCCGCCAGCACGAAAGTGCGGCGGGCGTCAACGCGCGCAGCCGGGAGGCTCTCGTCCCGGGCGAGCATCCGGGCGAGGATCTCGCGCTTGCTCTCGCCGCCGACGAGGATGGCGACGAGCGGCTGGGCGTTCAGATAGGCGAGCGAGAAGGTGAGGCGCGGGTGCGGCGGCGGCATGCCCGGCTCGGGAACGTGGACGATCGGGCCCGGGTCGGCGAGCTCGTCCTCGTGCCCCGGGTAGAGCGAGGCGGTGTGCCCGTCCGACCCGACGCCGAGGAGGACGAGATCGAAGCGCTCCGGCAGCTCCACGTCCGGCGAGCGGAGCGGGTGGATCTGCTCCTCGGGCACCGGCACCTTCGAGAGGAGCGCCTCGCGGGCCATGCGCTCGTTCGAGTCGGGATGGTCGGGCGGCACGAGCCGCTCGTCGCTCCACCACACGTGCCAGGAATTCCAGCCGAGCTGGAATTCCGAGAGAGCCTCGTAGACTCGCCGCGGCGTCGACCCTCCCGTCAGGGCGATGCGGAACTCGCTTCGTCCGCGAGCCTGATCGGCGATCCAATTCGCCGCGAGTTCCGCTAGGTCGCGCGCGACGAGAAGCTCCGTACGGCCTCCTCGTAGATCCGGTCGCGACCGAAGCGCTCGAGCTCCTGGGAGAGGAGATCGCTCGGCGTCTTCGGCTCCAGGCGCGCCGGCCGCACCTCGCGCCCGTCCACCTCGACGAGCTCGATCTCCCCCGCCGGCTCCCTCTCGAGATCCACGTCACGGTCGAGCCGCGCGCGCAGCCAGGCGACGAGGAGGAGTGCCTCCGCCTCCGGGCCCGCCACGCGGAGCCGCGAGGCGTGGGCGACGTCCGGCCACAGGCCGGCCACGGCGCGTCGCCAGGGCTCCGTCCGCGCCCAGGCGATGTCGGAGACGGCGACTCGGCCGAAGAGTTCGGGGAGACGGCCGAGATCGTTCTCCACGTCCGGCCACTCCCGCGAGTCGACGACGAGCCGATCGACGACGCCCACGAGCTGCTCCAGCTCCGGCGCCCCGAAGGGCAGCGGACCCCGCCAGCGCAGGAAGGCAGGCAGGTCGGAGACGAGGAAGGGAAGGACGACGCTCGCCGGGGCGTGCGCGCGCGGCCCGCAGAGGCGCAGGCCGACGACCTCGGAGCAGACCTCTCGCTCCTCGCCCTCGCGCACGAAGCAGCGGATGTCGACCTCGCCGTCCAGGGCGTCCCGAGGGTCGTCCGGACGCGGAAGGAGGAGGATGGTGCGCGAGGGATGGCGCTCGGCGAGCCCCGCAAGGGTCTCGGTTGCGGCTTCCACCCAGCGCTCAGGAACCCACGCGATGTGCGTCATCACGCTCGTGCGCAGACGCGGAGCCTGGCCCGGCTCGGTCAACGCGTCGCGAAGCCCGGCGAGCTCGCGCTCGATGTCGCGGATGGTCACGTTCTCGACCATCGTCAGTGGCGGCGCCAGGAACGCCCGTCCCGGTGGACGAGCTCGTCGGCGGTTGTCGGCCCCCACGTGCCGGCGGCGTAGTTGGGGAAGCGCGGCCGGTCGCGCTTCCAGGGCGCGACCATGGCGTCCACCAGCGCCCACTGCTCCTCCACTTCGTCCGCGCGCGTGAAGAGCGTCGCGTCTCCGAGCAGGCAGTCGAGGATCAGCCGCTCATAGGCCTCGGGCAGATCCTCGCGGAAGGCGCCGCCGTAGAGGAAGTCCATGTGGACCGTGCGGATCGTCAGCCCCTGACCGGGCACCTTGGCGCCGATGGCCAGCGAGACGCCCTCGTCCGGCTGGATGTGGATCAGGAGGACGTTCGGGCGGAGCGCCTCCTCCGCATCGACCTCGAACGGCGGGTGCGGGGCGCGCTTGAACTGGATGGCGATCGTCGTCTCGCGGCGCGGCATCCGCTTGCCCGTACGGATGTAGATGGGCGTGTCCGCCCAGCGCCAGTTGTCCACGAAGAGCTTCGCCGCCACGTAGGTCTCGGTGGACGAGTCCGGCGCCACACCCTCCTCCTCGCGGTAGCCGGGCACCTCCTCGCCCTCGACGTAGCCGGGCCCGTACTGGCCGCGCACGACGTGCTTCGGACCCGGCGTGTGCATCGCGCGGAAGACCTTCACCTTCTCGTTCCGGACCGCTTCTGCCGTGAAGTCGATCGGCGGTTCCATGGCCGTGAGGGCGACGAGCTGGAGGAGGTGGTTCTGGACGATGTCGCGAATCGCCCCCGCCTGCTCGTAGAAGTCCGCGCGGCCTTCGAGCCCGAGCGACTCGGCCACCGTGATCTGGATGTGGTCGATGAACTGGCGGTTCCAGATGGGCTCGAAGATCCCGTTGGCGAAGCGCAGAACGAGCATGTTCTGCACCGTCTCCTTGCCCAGGTAGTGGTCGATGCGGAAGATCTCGCTCTCGTCGAAGTAGCTCGTGATCACCTCGTTCAGGCGGCGAGCGCTCTCGAGGTCGTGGCCGAAGGGCTTCTCCACGATCAGGCGCGTCCAGCCGCCGGTCGCGCGCCGCTTCCCCATCTGGACGACGATCGTCTCGATTCCGCTCGGGGGGACCGCGAGGTAGTAGACGCGGTTGCCCGCCGTGCCACGCGTCTCGTCGAGCTCGTTGAGGCAGCCGACGACGGGCTGCTCCCCGCCCTCGTTCGCAAAGTCGGTGGCGACGTAGCGGAGACCCGCCGCGAGCTCCTCCCACACGGGCTCGCGGAACTCGTCGCGCCCATGGTCGATCACCGCCTGGCGCATGCGCTCGCGGAACTCGTCCGTGGACATGGGCGAGCGCGCGACGCCGACGACGGCGAAGCGCTCGGGGAGAAGGCGGCGATAGGCCAACGCGTAGAGGGCGGGAAAGAGCTTGCGCTGCGTCAGGTCCCCGGAGGCGCCGAAGATCGCGAGCGCGCACGGTTCGGGCGTGCGGCGTGCGCGCAGTCCGCGCAGCAGCGGGTTCTCGGCCAGTTCCGTCACTGCTCGGCCTCCGCCTGGACAGTTTGGACGGCGTGCCCGCCGAACTGCTTGCGCAGGGCCGCGTTCACCTTGGCCGCGAAGGATTCGTCCTCGCGGGAGGAGAAGCGCGCGAAGAGGGCGAGCGCGATCGCGGGAACGGGCACGGCTGCCTCGATCGCCTCGTGAACCGTCCAGCGGCCCTCGCCCGAGTCCTCTACGTAGCCGCGGATGGACTCCAGGCCGGGATCCTCCTCGAAGGCGCGCTCGAGGAGCTCGAGCAGCCAGCCTCGGACGACCGAGCCGCGCTGCCAGAGCGCGGCCACCTGGCGGAGATCGAGGTCGAAGTCCGGGATCCCGTTCATGAGGTCGAAGCCTTCGGCGTAGGCCTGCATGAGGCCGTACTCGATCCCGTTGTGCACCATCTTCACGAAGTGCCCGGCTCCGCTCGGGCCGACGTGCGCGTAGCCGCCTTCGGGCGCGAGGGTCCCGAGCGCCGGCTCGACCGCGCGGAAAGCCTCCTCCTCGCCGCCGACCATGACGCAGTAGCCCTCGGCCAGGCCCCAGATCCCGCCCGAGACCCCGGCGTCGAGGAAGAAGACGCCCTTCTCCTTCGCGCCCGAAGCGCGGCGCTGCGAGTCGCGAAAGTTCGAGTTGCCGCCGTCCACGATCGTGTCCCCGTCCTCCAGGAGCGGGAGGATGTTCTTGACCGCGTGCTCGGTTGGATCGCCGGCAGGGATCATGAGCCAGACAACGCGCGGCTGCTCGAGCTTCGTCGCCAGCTCGACGAGCGAGTCGACCGTCCGCTCGGGCGCTGTCCGCGCGTAGGTCTCGACCTCGTGTCCGCCGCGACGCAGCCGCTCCGCCATGTTGCCGCCCATGCGCCCAAGTCCCACCATGCCGAGCTTCATCCGGACACCTCCTCGAGTTTGACGCGGACAATAGGGCGGCCGCGATCGCGGAGGGCGGCGAGGTCGCCGTCCGCCTGCGCCTCCACGAGCTTGCGGAAGCCGAAGTCCCGGCCCGGGATGGGAAGCTCGTCGCCTGGTGCGTCCACGACCTGGACGAACCGCCCGGTGGGCGGCCCGCCCTTGTGCAGCTGGCCGGTTGAGTGCAGGTAGCGCGGCCCCAGCCCGACGGTGACGACACATCCCGTCGCCCGCGCCCGCTCCACGAGTGGCTCGAGCTCGTTCTCGCGTGCTGGATCGACGAACGCCTGGATCGCCACGTAATCGCCCTCCTTCGCGCCGGCGAGGAGGTTATCCACAGTTTCCACAGCCCCCATCGCCCCCTCTGGACCGGTCCCGGGGTCAGACCCCGGGACGTGGCCCGAAAGGACCTCCTGCGTTCGATCCTTCGCCTCCTGCACGTTCGGCTGGTCGAACGGGTTGATGCCCATGAACGCGCCGGCGACGGCCGTGGCGACCTCCCAGCGGTAGAACTCGGCGCCGACGTCGACCGGCTCGGGGATACGCACGTCTACCTGCTGGCGGTCGCCGGCGGGCTCGTGCGGAAGCACCACGGGAATGAGCCCCTTTCCCTGCTTCCCAGTCGATTCGGCCAGGAGCTGCTCCACCCACAGCCCGAACCCGCCAGGGTTTGGGCTGAGCAAGATCTTGTCGCGGCCCTCCTCCCAGCCGGCGCCGAGGTGCAGCCCGAGCTCGAGCCCCTCGTTCCCCTCCACCCCGCGCGCCCGCTCGACGGCTTGCCCCGAGCGCGCGAGCAGCTCCTCCAGGTCCACGCCCATGAGCGCGGCCGGGGCCATCCCGAAGACCGAGAGCGCCGAGTAGCGCCCGCCGATCGTGGGCTCACCCGCGAAGACGGCTCGAAAGTCGCGCCGGCGCGCTTGACTTTCGAGCGGAGACCCGGGGTCGGTGATCGCCACGAACTGGTTTCCTCGCCCGCCGGCCAGCTTCCAGAAATAGTCGAGGTACGCCAGCACCTCGACCGTCGTCCCCGACTTCGAGGAGACGAGGAAAAGCGTGCTCGCAAGGTCGAGCGACTCGGCAAGCCGCCTCACCGCGGCCGGATGGGTTGTGTCGAGAACGTGGAAGCGACCGGCGCGAAACGTACGACGGAGCAGCTCGGGCGCGAGGCTCGAGCCTCCCATGCCCAGCAGAACGACGTCCTCGAACCCCGCCGCGTCCTCGGCGAAAGCCCGAAGGTCGGACACGCGGTTCCGCATGCGCAACGGCTCGTCTAGCCAACCGAGCCAACGGCCCTCGTCGCGGCCCGTCCAGAGCCCCGCGTCGCGCGCCCAAAGGCGCTCGACGAGCTCCGCGGTGCCGACCGGCATGGCCTAGACGCTGACCAGCTCGCCGGCCTTGTCCCGGATCCCACCGAGCAGCTCCGCGAAGGAGTCGGCGAACTTCTCGACGCCCTCGCGCTCGAGCGTCCGGGTGACGTCGTCGTAGTCCACGCCGGCCATCGCGAAGCGTTCGAGCGTCCGCTGCGCCTCGTCGGCGCCCTGCTCGAGCGTCGGCCCCACGCGCCCGTGCTCCTGGAACGCCCGGATCGTCTCCTCGGGCATCGTGTTCACGGTCTCCGGGCCGATCAGCTCCTCGACGTAGAGGACATCGCGGTAAGCCGGGTTCTTGGTCGAGGTCGAGGCCCAGAGGCAGCGCTGCGGAGTCGCGCCCTTTCCTCGCAATGCCTCCCAGCGCTCTCCCGCGAAGATCTCCTTGTAGCGCTGGTACGCGAGCTTGGCGTTGGCGACCGCGAGCGTGCCCTTCAGCTCGTCGGGGCCGCCGAGCTCGTCCAGGCGCCGGTCCGCCTCCGTGTCCACTCGCGAGACGAAGAAGCTCGCCACCGAGGCGACCCCCCGCGGATCGCCGCCCCCCTCGACGAGGCGCTCGAGACCGCGCACGTAGGCTTCGGCGACCTCGGCGTAGCGCTCGAGCGAGAAGATCAGCGTCACGTTGATCGAACGGCCGCGCGCGATCATCTCCTCGATCGCCGGGAGGCCCTCCCTCGTCGCGGGGATCTTGACGAACAGGTTCGGGCGGTCGATCAGCTCGTGCAGGCGCTGGGCCTCCTCGATTGTCGCCGCGGTGTCGTAGGCGAGGGTCGGATCCACCTCGATCGACACGTAGCCGTCCTTCCCCGAGCCCGCGTCCCAGGCGGGACGCAGGAGGTCGAGGGCGTTCCCGACGTCCTTGGCGGCCAGCCGGACGAAGATCTCCTTCGGGTCGCGCTCGTCCCGCAGAACCTCCCGGAGCTGCTCGTCGTAGGCGTCCCCGGCGGAGATCGCCTTCTGGAAGATGGTGGGATTGGAGGTGACGCCGACGACGGCGTCCTCCCGCATCAAGCGCTCGAGCTCGCCCGAGCGGAGCATGTCGCGGGAGAGAAAGTCGATCCACACGCTCTGTCCGAGCGCGGAGAGCTGGTGGAGACGGGAATCAGCCATTTCTCAGTCCTTCCATAAGTGCGATCTTTCCCAACCTTCTTACGTAACGCTCGCCTCCCCCGAATTGTGCCCGCAGGAACGCGCGCACCAACTCCCCGGTGAGTTCGGCACCTACGATCTCGGAGCCGAGGCAGAGGACGTTCATGTCGTCGTGCTCCACGCCCTGGTGCGCCGAGTAGGTGTCGTGGCAGACGGCCGCCCGGATCCCGGGGAGCTTGTTGGCGGCCACGGACGCACCGACGCCGGACCCGCAGACTAGGACGCCGCGCTCCGCGTCGCGCGAGAGCACGGCTTCGCCGAGCCTCCGCGCGAGATCGGGGTAGTCCACTCGCGGCTCGGGGGCGTCGACACCCAGGTCCACGGGCTCGTGGCCCAGCTCGCGGACAGTCTCGAGGACCCGGTCCCGGAGCTTCACCCCACGATGATCGAACGCTACCGCGACACGCACTGGTGCCCTTTCGAGCAACACATCTCGGCTACAGCATTACTGGAAGAGGCACGAACGGGTACGTTACCGCCATGACCGAGCGCGAGCGCTGGCAGGAGCTGGGGCAGCAGCTCCGCGTCGACTCCATCCGCGCTGCGGCGGTCACGAACTCGGGCCACCCGACCTCCTCCATGTCGGCAGCGGACCTCATGGCCGTGCTCATCGACAAGTACCTCCGCTACGACTTCGAGCACGCGGACGACCCTCGCAACGACCACCTCGTCTTCTCCAAGGGGCACGCCTCGCCGCTTCTGTACGCGATCTTCAAGGCGGTCGGAGCGATCTCCGACGAGGAGCTCCTCACATTTCGCAAGCTCGGCAGCCCGCTCGAGGGCCATCCCACACCCGTTCTCCCGTGGGTGGACGTGGCCACCGGCTCGCTGGGCCAGGGCTTGCCGATCGCGGTTGGAATCGCGCTGGCGGGCAAGCGGCTCGACCGCCTCCCCTACCACGTCTGGGCGCTCTGCGGCGACAGCGAGACGGCGGAGGGCTCCATGTGGGAGGCCTTCGAGCACGCCGCCCACGAGGGGCTCGACAACCTCACGGCCATCATCGACGTCAACCGGCTCGGCCAGCGAGGCGAGACGATGCTGGGCTGGGATCTCGACACCTACGTGCGCCGTCTGGAGGCGTTCGGCTGGAAGGCGATCGCAATCGACGGCCACGACGTGGAGGCGATCGACGTCGCCTTCGCGGAGGCCGTCAACACGGAGGCCCGTCCAACCGCGATTGTGGCGCGCACGATCAAGGGCAAGGGCGTCGCCGCCGTCGAGGACAAGGGGGGGTTCCACGGGAAGGCGCTCGACGACCCGGAGCCCGCGATCCAGGAGCTGGGCGGCCTGCGCGACCTGCGGGTCCACGTCACCAAGCCGGAGCTCGACGGCCGTCCGCACGTCTTCCCCACGGGGGAGCTCGAGCTGCCCCGCTACGAGCTCGGCGGCGAAGTCGCCACCCGCAAGGCCTACGGCGACGCGCTCGCCGCCCTGGGCGCGGCCCGCGGGGACGTCGTCGCGCTCGACGGGGAGGTCTCGAACTCCACCTACGCCGAGATTTTCGCCCGGGTCCATCCCCAGCGGTACTTCGAGATGTACATCGCCGAACAGCAGATGGTCGCGGCCGCGGTCGGCATGCAGGTCCGCGGCTGGAAGCCGTTCGCCTCCAGCTTCGCCGCCTTCATGACCCGGGCCTACGACTTCGTGCGCATGGCAGCGGTGAGCCGAGCGAACCTGTCGTTGTGCGGTTCCCACGCGGGCGTCTCGATCGGCGAGGACGGCCCTTCCCAAATGGCGCTCGAGGACCTCGCCGCCTTCCGCGCCGTGCACGGGAGCACGGTGCTCTATCCCTCGGACGGAAACCAGACGGCGCAGCTCGTCGCGCAGATGGCCGACCGAGACGGAATCGTCTTCCTGCGCACGACCCGGGCGGCCACGCCGGTGATCTACGAGCCGGACGAGCGCTTCGAGATCGGCGGAGCTCGGATCGTCCGCTCCTCCGAGGAGGACGACGTCACGCTCGTCGGTGCCGGGATCACCCTCCATGAGGCGCTGAAGGCGGCGGACGCGCTCGAGGAGGACGGAATCGCCGCGCGCGTGATCGACCTCTACTCGGTGAAGCCGATCGACACGAACACGCTCCGCGCCGCGGCGGAGGCGACCGGCGGGCGCCTGGTCGTCGCCGAGGATCACTGGCCCGAAGGCGGGCTGGGGGAGGCCGTCCTCGCGGTTTTCGCGGACGCCGAGGAGCGACCGCGGATGGTGCATCTCGCCGTCCGCGACCTGCCCGGCTCGGGCAAGCCGGCCGAGCTCCTCGCCGGGGCTGGGATCGACGCGGACGCCATCGCAGGCGCTGCCCGCCGCCTCGTCGGCGCCGCGGCGGAAGCCGTCAGGGAGTAGTTCCAGGGACCAGCTCGAGCGTCCGCGCGCTCTCGCCGCCGAGGGAGACGACCGCCCGTGCGGTGACGACGTGGTAGAGGACGAGCAGCTGGGCGACCGCGAGCGTATCCGAGCGGCGGAGCTCCGTTCCCACCGTGAACTCGCCAAGTCGCTGCTGGCGCAGATGGCTCGCGAAGTGCATCCGGTCCCACACGGCCTCCTCGATCTCGGCCGCCCGGTCCGCTCCCATCGTCCCCGGCACGCGCAGCACCTGCTCGCCTGCACCGTCCTCGAGCTCGAGGCCAATGTCCGAGAGGTCCGGGTGGGGGAGGCTGTCGCGAAGGACGAGGTGCGCATCCAGTTCCTCCTGCGCCTTGGACTGGCCCGGGCGGAAGGAGACGACGACGTCGGCGAAGTGCCGCTGCGGCCGGATGAACGCCTCTGAGTCGGGCTCCCGCCGATCGAGCTCGGCGAGCACCTGGTCGGTCGTGTAGCCGCGTCGGGAGCAGTCGCGCGCCACCTTCCAGCGGCGGCGCAGCTCCTCCGGAGGATCGAGGTAGACGCGCACGTCGAACATCTCTCGCAGCGCCTGGCTGTGGAAGGCGAGGAGCCCCTCGGCGACGACGAAACGGCCGGGCTCGAGGTATTCAGGCGGGCCGAAGGTGCCGTCGCCGTGGCGGTAGACCGGCTTCAGGATCCCCTCGTTCGCGCGCAAGTGGCCGAGGTCCTGGCAGAGGACGTCGAGGTAGTTGCAGTCCGGATGGAGCGGCGTGATGTCGCGCTCCGCCCGCTGGCGACGGTCGTAGCGGTGGTAGTCGTCCGCGCAGTAGTGCGTGACCTGCTCGTCGCCGAGCACGCGCACCAGCCCGCGCGTGATCGTCGTCTTCCCGCTGCCGGAGTCGCCGACGATCCCGATCATGATCGGGCGCGGCATCAGCTTCCGTCCTCCGGACGGTAGGCGACAAAGGAGACGACCTGACCCTGGCGGACGCTGTCGTAGCCGTTCACGCGCACGTAGTGGGCGGGATGGGCGGCGCGACACTGCTGCACCGCTGCGAGCGCCTCGCCGGGGTCGTCGACTCCGAAGAGCGGCAGGCCCCAGAGCGTCCAGTACTGGTCGTAGGGGTCCGGTTGCTCTGCGTGCTCGACGGCGACCACGAGGCCGCGCTCGACGATCGCGCGCACCTGGGCGGCGAGCTCGTCGTCGCTGAACGCAGGCAGGTAGGAGAACGTCTCGAGTCTCATACGGCGGCCTGGTCGAGGGTGTCGACCGTGGGGAAGTCGAAGGTGATCTCGCGCCAGGTCTCGAGCGCAGCCGCAAGCTCCGGCGAGCTCGACGCGGCACGCTCCAGCACCTCGCGCCCCTCGGCGGCGAGCTCGCGGCCCTCGTTGCGCGCCTGCACGCAGGCCTCGAGCGCCACCCGGTTGGCGGTCGCCCCCGCGCGGCTCCCCCAGGGGTGCCCCGCGGAGCCCCCGCCGAACTGGAGGATCGAGTCGTCGCCGAAGATCTCCACGAGCGCCGGCATGTGCCAGACGTGGATCCCGCCCGAGGCAGCCGGGAAGACACCCGGCAGCGAGGCCCAGTCCTGGTCGAAGTAGAGCCCGCGCCGCTTGTCGGCAGGCACGTGGTCCTCGCGCATGAGGTCGATGACTGCGAGCGTCGACTCGCGGTCGCCCTCCAGCTTCCCGACGACCGTGCCCGAGTGGAGATGGTCGCCTCCCGCGAGCCGAAGCCACTTCGCGAGCACGCGGTAGTGGATGCCGTGATCCTTCTGGCGATCGAGGACAGCGTGGAGCGCGCGGTGGACGTGGAGGAGGATGCCGTTCCGCCGACACCAGTTGGCGAGCGTCGTGTGCGCGGCGAGGCCGCCGACGAGATAGTCGTGCATGACGATGGGCGAGCCGAGCTCCTTCGCGTACTCGGCGCGCTCGAGCATCTGCTCGCAGTCGGGCGCGGTGACGTTCAGGTAGTGGCCCTTGCGCTCGCCCGTCTCCTCCTCGGCCTTGCGCACTGCCTCCATGACGAAGAAGTAGCGGTCGCGCCAGCGCATGAAGGGCTGCGAGGTGATGTTCTCGTCGTCCTTCGTGAAGTCGAGGCCCCCGCGCAGGAGCTCGAAGCACGCGCGGCCGTAGTTCTTGGCCGAGAGCCCGAGCTTCGGCTTGAGGGTGGCGCCGAGGAGCGGACGCCCGTACTTGCCCAGCTTGTCCCGCTCGACCTGGATCCCGTTCGGGGGGCCCGGGAACGTCTTCACGTACGCGACCGGGATGCGGAGATCCTCGAGCCGGAGGGCGCGCAGGGCCTTGAAGCCGAAGACGTTGCCCGTGATCGAGGCCATCATCGAGACGACTGACCCCTCCTCGAAAAGATCCATCGGATACGCGACGTACGCGATCGCCTGGTCTTCGCGCCCCGGCACGTCCTCGAGGTCGTAGACACGGGCCTTGTAACGCTCGAGGTTCGTGAGGTGATCCGTCCAGACGCTCGTCCACGTGCCGGTGGAGGACTCGGCCGCGACGGCCGCGGCCACCTCCTCGAGAGGCACGCCCGGCTGGGGCGTCAGGCGAAACGCCGCGAGCACGTCCGTGGCGGCGGGCTCGTAGCCCGGCTCGAAGTAGGTCTCCCGATACTCCTTGACGCCCGCCTCGAACATGGGGCGAACTGTCGCAGGTTCGATTTAGACGGTCAAAGACGAATTCGGCTCACACTCATAGAGTTTTGTTTATAGCTCGCTGGGCTGCCGGGGAGTGGACGAAGTCGAGGAACCGCTCGACGCCCGGGCGCGGCTCGATCCCGGCCGGGACCAGGGTGTGCCAGGCACGCTCGATCGGCGTCCCCGGCGCAGGAATGCGGACGAGGGCGCCCGCCCGCAACTCCCGCGCGACGGCATGCTCGGAGACGAGCGTGACGCCGAGCCCGATGGCGAGCCCCTGCTTGACGGCGCCGTTCGAGCCCAGCGTGAGCACCTCACGTGGCTCGATCCCGTGCTCGGCGAGAAAGCCTTCCGTCGCGGCGCGCGTCCCGGAGCCCTCCTCGCGCAGGAGCCACGTCGCCTCGGCGAGGTCCTCCTCGGCGTTCCTTCCGACGACCACGAGCCGGTTGGGCAGGAACGGCCGGCCCGCGACGTCCCGGGCGAGTGGGCGCCCGCCGATGCCGACGTCGGCCTGGCGCGAGGCGACCCGCTCGAAGACGGTGTGCCGGTTGCCGATCTCGAGCAGGACGGCGGCGTCCGGCTCGCGGCGGCGGTAGGCCTGGATCAGGGGCGGGAGCAGATACTCGCCGGCGGTGTTGACCGCGACCACGCGGACGCGGGCCGCTCCCGGCCGCTCGGCCTCGTGCGCCGCCCCGCCTCCCTGCTCGAGCAGCCCGAGCACCTCGCCGGCGTAGGGGACGTACGCCTCCCCGGCCGCGGTGAGCCGGACGCCGCGACCGTGCCGCTCGACCAGCTCGACGCCGACCTCCCGCTCGAGGGCGGCGAGCGCGGCCGAGACGGACGGCTGGCTGACGACGAGCTGGCGAGCAGCCTCGTGCACGCTTCCCGCGCGCGCGACGGCGACGAAGGTCCGGAGCTGGGTCAACGTGACGGGCATCGACGTCACCCTATTGAAACAACCCAAGCGATAGAGGAACAGCTCGAGGGTCGCCGGCGCAGCCTCGGGGGGAGGTAGCGCGTGCCACGATAGGGGCATGGCGGTCGTCATCGCCTCCAACCTACGCAAGGAGCTCTCGGGGGAGCCGCTCTTCGACGGCGTCAGCTTCAAGCTCGAGCGTCGCGAGCGCCTGTCGCTCTCCGGTCCCAACGGAGCCGGCAAGACGACGCTCCTGCGCATGCTCGCCGGCGAGATGGGCCTCGACGGAGGCGACCTGGCGTTCGAGAAAGGGACGCGGGCGGCACTCCACGACCAGCGGCCGCCCGTCGAGCGGGACCTGACGCTGCGCGAGTACGTGCACGCGGGCGCCGCCGACCTCGTGGCGCTCGAGCGCGAGCTGCAGCGGCTCGAGGAGGCAATGGCGGGCGGGGGGCACGACCAGTCGACGCTCTCCGCCTACGCGCACGCGCAGGCCCGTCTCGAGCACGCGGGTGGGTACGGCTGGCGCGACCACGCGGCCGCCGTGGTGCGCGGACTCGGCTTCGCAAAGTCCGATCTCGACCGACGGCTCGCGACCTTCTCCGGCGGGGAGCTGACCCGCGCCTCGCTCGCCCGCGCCCTGGCCGGTGACCCCGACTTGCTCCTCCTCGACGAGCCGACGAACCACCTCGACGTGGCGTCGCTCGAGTGGCTCGAGCGGGAGCTCGCCTCGCTGGACGCCGCCTGCGTGATCGTCGCGCACGACCGCTGGTTTCTCGAGGCCGTGACGAGCGCGACGCTCGAGCTGGAGGCAGGCCGCTCCACATACTTCCCCGGCCCCTGGCACGTGTGGCGTCGAGAGAAGGCCGAGCGGGCCCTCCACGCGCAGAAGACTGCCGAACGCGTCGGGGACGACATCGTGCGGCTCGAGCGTTTCGTCGAGCGGTTCCGCTACAAGAAAGCGAAGGCAAAGCAGGCGCAGGCAAAGCGGACGCAGATCGGGCGGCTCGAGAAGGAGCGCGCCCGGGCGGCGGGCGAGGCGGCGCTGCTCACGCGGGGCACCCGCCGGCTCGCCTTCGCGTTCCCCGAGCCCAAGCGGAGCGGCCGCGACGTCCTCGTCGTCGAGGACGCGGAGGTCGTCGCCGGCGGCAAGACGCTCCTGAACGGCGTCTCGCTGGCGCTCCAGCGCGGCGAGCACGTGGCCCTCGTGGGGCCGAACGGGAGTGGGAAGACCACGCTCCTTGAGGACATCGTCGCCGGGCGCCACCGGGTGGGCTACGGGGTCGAGATCGGCTACTTCCCGCAACACGAGGTGCACCTGGACGAGCGTGGCTCCATCCTCGAGTGCGTCCAGGTGATGACCGGCCTGACGAGGCAGGACGCCCAGAGGCTTCTCGGCCGCTTCCTCTTCTCCGGCTGGGAGGCGCACACGAAGCCGGTGACGGTGCTCTCGGGCGGTGAGCGGCGGCGGCTCGCGCTCGCGGTGCTCGTCGCGTCGGGATCGAACTTCCTGCTCCTCGACGAGCCGACCAACCACCTCGATCTCGAAAGCCGCGAGGCGCTCGAGGGGGCGCTCGAGGCCTTCCCAGGCACGGTGCTCCTCGTTTCCCACGACCGCGCCCTTCTCGACGCGGTCGCACACCGGACGGCGGCAGTCGAGGACGGCACGGTGCGGGTCCACGAGGGCGGCTGGGCCGACTACGTCCAACGGCGTGAGGAGCAGGGCACGCCGCCTGAGCCGCGGCCGAAGCCGAAGACGCAGAAGGAGCCTCCCGAGAAGCCGGCGGAGCGCGGCCCGGACCGCGTCGCCGAGGTCGAAGCGCAGATCCAGGCGAGGGAGCGGCTCATCACGGAGCTCGAGGGGAAGCTTGCCGCGGACTGGAGTGACGTGGACACGATCGCGGCGCACCGGCGCGCGCGGAGCGAGCTCGACAGGCTCCTCGCCCGCTGGGAGGAGCTCGTCGGCGAGCTACCCAGCTAGCGCAAGTCCACGACCAGCCGCCCGGCCTTCTCCTCCACCTCGGTGCCGAGCGCTGCACAGGCGGCGTGGAACCGCCGGCGGATCCAGTCGGCCTCGCCGCCCTCGGCGAGGCGCGTGAAGCAAAACTCGAGCTCGAGCGGCACCGCCTCGAGCCGAACGGGACCGTCGGCGTCGAGATCGACGAGGAAGAGGAGCCCGAGGTCGTTGCGGAGGACAGGGTTGACGGCGTAGTCGTCGATGAACCCGCCGAGGTCGTACAGGATCCCGGGCGCGACGCCGTGAAAGACGTGGGCCGAGTGCCCGGCGACGAGATCGACGCCCGCGGCGAGCAGCTCGCCGGCGGCAGCGCGAACGTACGGCCGCGGCTCGGGAACCATGTTCGGCCCCCAGTGCGGCGTGACGACCACGAGGTCCGCGTCCACGCCCTGAACCGCCTCCCCGAGCCAGCCCGGAACGCCGGCCTCCAGCTCGGCGTGGGCGATTCCCGGCCGCTTGCGACCGGCGGCGAAGGCCACCGGGTGGTCGCTCGCACCCACGAGTGCGAGACGGAGCCCGCCCGCGGTGAGGACCGCCGGTCTGCGCGCCTCGTCGACGTCCGCGCCGGCGCCCACCGTCGGGATCCCCGCCGCGGAGAGGTGAGCGAGCGTGTCGAGGAGCGCTTCTCGCCCGAAGTCGAGCGCGTGGTTGTTGGCGAGCGTCACGCAGCCGACCCCGAGGTGGACGAGAAGCTCGACGCCGGAGGGCGGGGCGCGGAAGAAGAAGGCCTTCTGCGGGTCCGGCCAGGGGCTGCCTCGCTCCGAGATGCAGCACTCGAGGTTGAGGACGAGCAGGTCGGCCTCGCGTGCGACCTCGACCACCTCCGGAGCGACGAGCGAGTCGGGGCGGGCATGGGCGAGCGCCTTCGCGACCTCGCGCCCCAACATCGTCTCGCCGGCGAGGCAGAGCCTCACGGGAACCCGTGCCTCCCGTGCAGACGAACGAAATGGGCGCCGGTGACGACCCGCCGGCGCACGAGACCCCGAGCACCGCGGTCGAAGATCACGACCTCCTCGTGACCGCCGTGGCCGATCGGCTGGACGAGCCGGCCCCGCGATGCGAGCTGCTCGGCGAGGGGCGGCGGCACGCGAGGGTGGGCGGCCGAGACGAGAATCGCGTCGAACGGGGCTCGGGCAGGCAGCCCCGCGCTCCCGTCGCCGGCGACGACTTCCACGTTGCGGACACCGTGGCCGGCCAAGCCGGCGCGCGCGGTCTCCGCGAGATCGTCGAAGCGCTCGACGCTCCAGACGAACGCGGCGAGGCGCGCGAGGAGCGCGGTCTGGAAGCCGAGGCCGGTGCCGACCTCGAGCACACGCTCCGAGCCGACGAGCTCGAGCGCCTCCAGGATGCGCGCGACGAGCGACGGTTGCGTCGTCACCTGCTCGTGGGGAATCGGCAAGGGCACGTCCTCGTAGGCCCGCCGCTCGAGCCCCGGCGGCACGAAGGAGGCTCGCGGCACGCGGCGGAAGGCGGCGAGCACGCGCTCGTTGCGAATCCCCTCGGCCTGAAGCGTCTGCACGAGATCCGCCTGGGTGGGCGCCTTCACCAAGGCCAGTATGGCGCGCCGCGCGTGAATCACCATGACGGCGCTCGGTCGGGCCGCTCAAGCGGGTCGGCAACGATGCCGACCTCGGGTCCGTGACGGTCCGTGTCGTCCTCGCCCTCGCGCTCGCGAGCGTGCTCGCCTTCCCCTCCCTTCGCTCGTGGGAGCGGCGGGCCGACGAGGCTGCCCTCGCGGGGATCGCCGGCAGCATTGCGGGACGTGAGGTCGAGATCGACTGCCCGGGCACGTTCGAGGACCTCACGGCCGTCTCGCCGCACGACGGGACGGTCGAGTTCGGGCCGGGCAGACGCCCTGCCGACCGCGCCGAGCTCTCCGGGGGCACGTGCGACCACCTGCGACGGCTCCGCCGCGGCGAGATCGACCTTGGCTGCCTCGCGGCCGGCGCTTCCTGCCCGCGCGACGTCGAGCGGGCAGCCGTAGCCGTCAACGTCCTCGCGCACGAGTCGTTCCACCTGGCAGGCGAGCGGGAGGAGTGGCTCGCCCAGTGCCACGCGCTCCAGGCCAACTCCGACGTGGCTCTGAGGCTCGGCGCAAGCCCCGAGGAAGCGCGTGGCGTGGCGGAGTTCGTGCTCGAGCACGTGCAGCCTGCGCTCCCCGCCGACTACCAGTCACCGTCGTGTCACGACGGCGGCCCGCTGGATCTCCACCCGGAGCGTCTCGATTGGCCGTAGCTACTCGCCGAAGGTGGCGATGAGCGCCTCTGCGACCACCCGCATGGGCCGG
The DNA here is from genome assembly GCA_050697715.1 of Gaiellaceae bacterium. Classification (GTDB taxonomy): domain Bacteria; phylum Actinomycetota; class Thermoleophilia; order Gaiellales; family Gaiellaceae; genus DASQWP01. The sequence continues at coordinate 3,267 of JBOHAJ010000114.1, read as the reverse complement.
CCGGAGACCTGGCTCGCGCGGCGGAGGCGCGCGAATGCCTCTCCCTCCGAGAGCCCTTCGCGCTCCATGAGCAGGCCCTTCGCCCGCTCGACCACCTTCCGCATGGCGAGCGCCTCCGCGAGGGACTCCGCCTCCTCGCGCAGGGCCTGGAGCTCTTCGTGGCGGGCTCTCGCCGCGTGGATCGCCGGCAGCAGGTCGGACTCCCGAAAGGGCTTCACGAGGTAGCCGAAGACCCCGGCCTCCACGGCCCGGGAAACCAGTTCCTCCTGGCCGTAGGCGGTCAGGATCACGATCGGGATCGGCCGCTCGGCGAGGATCCGCCGTGCTGCCTCGATGCCGTCCAGGCTCGGCATCCTCACGTCCAGGACAGCCAGGTCCGGTCGTTCGCTCCGCGCGAGGGCGACCGCCTCCTCGCCGTCCCGCGCCTCCGCGCAGACCTCGAAGCCGGCCCGCTCGAGCACCTGGCGGAGGTCGAGGCGGATGATCGTCTCGTCCTCGGCGATGAGGATCCTCACCGGGCGCGCTCCCCAGTGCGGCGGCTAGAACGCGAAGCCGGCACGGACTCGTGCGCCACATGCGCGCGTTTCCGGGTTAGGCTCGAGCCATCGGGGAGGGAGGTGGGTCTCCCATGTACGCGCGCGTAATCGATCACGGCGCGAACGAGACCTCCGCGCGCAGTCCACCGTCGCTCTCGAGCGTCAGCGTACCCTTGAGCTCGTCGCGGACGAGCGCGCGCACGATCGAGAGTCCCGTGCCCTCGCGGGCCTGATCGCTCCAGGCCCCGTCGTCGGCCACGGTCAGGTGGACGCGCCCGTTGCGCCGCTCGAGCTCGACCCGCACCTCCTCTCCGCCGTGCTCGAGCGCATTCTGGAGGAGCTCGCTGAAGACGAGCGCGAGCGCGGTGGCGCGCTCCCCGTGCAGGGAGAGGGGCTCGACGCGCGAGGTGACGTGCTTCCCGGCACCGAGGCCCTGGACGAGCATCGCGCGCAGGCGCTCGATGAGCTCGCCCAGGTCGACGTCGTCGTCGCGCTGCTCGGTCAGCACCTCGTGCACGGCCGCGATGGCGAGGATGCGGTTGACCGAGTCGCCGAGCGCTTTGCGGGGGTCGATCTCGCTCGCGCCCGCCTGGAGCCGGAGGAGGGAGGCGACCGTCTGGAGATTGTTCTTGACCCGGTGGTGGATCTCCTGGGCGAGGACGCCGCGCATGACCGCTCGGCCATGTTCGAGCGCCACGGCGGCATGGTTCGCAATGGACGCGAGCAGGCGCTTCTCCTCCGGGGTGAAGGGCGTGTCCCGGTCGCAGACCAGCTCGCCGATCATGCGGCCCTTCCAGCGGAGCGGAAAGCGGGCCGCGTGCCTGCCTGCCCGCCCCTCGGGCCAGGCAATGCGGCCGTCTTCGAGCACGAGCGCGGCGCCCGTCGCGTGCACGGCTTCCATGGTCGTCTTGACGATCGCCTCGAGCGACTCCTCCAGGTAGAGAGACTCGGAGATGGCCTCGGAGATGGCCGCGAGCGCTTCGAGCTCGGCGACGCGCCGCTGCGCGTGGTCGTAGAGCTTCGCGTTCTCGATCGCCTGCGCGACCTGGCCGGCGATCGCCATGAGCAGGTCGATCTCCGCCTCCGTGAACTCCCGCGGGGCCTTGGTCCGAACGTTGAGAGCGCCCTCCAGCCGGTCCTTGGCGAGGATGGGCACCGCGAGGATGGACTGGTACTGCTCCTCCCGAAGGTTGGCGAAGCGCTTGAACCGGGGGTCGAGATGGGCATCGCGAGCGAGCATGATCGGCGCCCGCTCGGCCGCCGCCGAGCCCGTGATGCCTTCCCCCGGCCGCATCTTCGGCACCCGTGTCATCTCCTCCACCCGAGTCCCGTACGACGCGCGCAGGACGAGCTCGTCCGAGGACTCGTCGTACAGGTAGACGAAGCAGGCGTCGGTCTCCAGGGCCTCCGCCACCTTGTGCGCGATGAGCTCGAAGACCTCGTCGAGATCGAGTGTCGAGTTGACGGCCGCAATCGTCTCCGTGAGGAGGCGCAGATGCCGCGCCGAGCGATCCATGGATCGAAGCTTAAGGGGACCCCTTGAGGCACCGATAACGAATTCGTGACCGCCGCGCCTGCTCCCGCCAGGGCCCCTCGCCTGATCCTGCGCTTCGCGCTGTACAGCGCGATCGCGCTCATGCTCGCCGGCGGCGGGATCTTCTGGTTCATCCGGCACCACGAACAGGCCCGGGCCGAGGAGGAGGTCGTCTCCCGCGCGAGCCGCGTGGCCGCGCGCGTGGCCAAGGAACTGCGGCCGTCCGACTTCAGGCGTCCTCTCTCGAGCGATCGCCTCGACACACTCGACCGGCTCTTCGTGGACGAGCTCTCGGGCGGTCTGGTGCGGATCAAGCTGTGGGCCCCGGACGGCGAGCTCGTCTACTCGAACGAGCACGCGCTCATCGGCCGCGACGAGAGCGAACCGCACGAGCTGGAGGACGCGTTCCGCGGGCGGTTCGGGAGCGAGGTCGCGTTCCTCGACGACGAGAACGCCACCGAAGCGCAGCTCAAGGTTCTCGAGGCGTTCGTTCCGGTCCGGCTTCCCGGCGAGAGCAAGCCGGCGGCCGCACTCGAGCTCTATCACGACTACGGGCCGATCGCCGACGACGTGAACAGTGCGGTGACTCCGATCGGCATCGCTCTCGGGCTCGCCTGGATCTTCCTCTACGGCGCCCTCTTCCCGATCCTCCGTCAGGTCACCAAGGCGCTCGAGCAGCGCAACGAGAGCCTCGCCCAGCAGGCGGAAGCCTACCGGCGGACGCTCGAGGAGCGCGTGCAGGCGGAGCGGCGCCTGAGCGAGGCCGAGCGCAACTACCGCAACCTCGTCGAGCAGCTTCCGCTCGTGACATACGTGGACGAGCTCAACGAGTCGAGCTCCTCGATCTACATCAGCCCGCAGGTCGAGGAGATGCTCGGCTACCCGGTGACCGCCTGGCTCTCCGATCCGGACTTCTTCCCCAAGATTCTCCACCCGGAGGACCGCGAGTGGGTGCTGACGGAGCACAAGGAGGCGCTCGAGACGGGTCGCTCCATCTCCTCCGAATACCGCTTCGTCGCCAGGGACGGCCGTGTCGTCTGGGTGCGTGACCAGAACACGATCGCCAGGAACGCCCAGGGCCGGCCGCTGCACGCACAGGGGTTTCTGATCGACATCACGATGCGCAAGCAGGCCGAGGAGCAGCTCGAGCGCCGGCACGCCGAGCTGAGGGCTCTCCACGACACCGCACTGAAGCTC
>JBOHAJ010000113.1:0-3340 GCA_050697715.1 Gaiellaceae bacterium | reverse complement strand
GCCCCGACGGGTTCCAGAGAAGGAACCCCTTGCTCCGCGCGTCTCGGGCGGCGAGCACCTGGGCCCTGAGGTCCTCGAGGGTGTAGTCCCGCCCGAGCGAGAAGTCCTGGAGCCAGGGGACGAGGAGCGTTTCCTGGCCGAGGAGCGCGCGCCGGAAGTCGCGCAGCGAGCGTGCGACCGTGATCCCGGGAAGGCCGTTGGGGTCGTCGAGCCCGTACTCGCCTGCCCCGTAGTGCGAGGGGTAGACCATCGGGTAGATGGCGTCGAGGTGCCTGGCGAGCCGGCGCGGTCGCTGGCCGATGCCCATGTCGCGGGCGGCGGAGAGGCCGAAGACGGCGGCGGAGATGCGCGCGCCGAGCGGTTCCAGGCGGTCGCGGGCGTACTTGAGGAAGTGCCCGATCGTGACAGCCTTCGGCTCGGGCTTTCTGTGGGCGAAGACGGCGCGCGAGACGTCGCCGTCGGTGGGGAAGCGGACGTAGTCGAACATGATCTCGTCGAACCCCGCCTTGACGGCCGCCTCGGCGACGTCGACGTTGTACTTCCACACGCGCTCGTCGTACGGATTCGCCCAGCCCAGGCCCGAGCTCGTCGTCCAGACTCCGCCCTCGGGCGTGCGAATGGCCAGGTCGGGGCGCCCCGCCGCCAGGAACGGATCCTCGAAGACCACGACGCGACCGATCAGGTAGAGACCCCGCGCGCGGACGTCCTCGACGACCTGCCGTGGGTCGTAGTACCTGTGAGCAGCGCCGATCCGGCGAGCGAGCGGCACTGCCGGGCGCAGGAACGCGACCTCGCCGTTCTCGTCCTTCACGTCGAGCTCGATGGTGTTCAGGCCCGCGCTGGTGAGGTCGTAGTACTCCTCGAGCTTCCCGTCGAGGGAGGCGAGCGCCATCGTCACGTGCACGCCGCGGATCTCGGCGGGGAGGGGACGCGGCTCGGGCTTCGGCGCGGGCTTCTGCGCAGCGGGCTGCCGAGTCTCGCTCGAGTCCGCCCGGTTCGTCTGTCCACCCGTGAGAAAGCTCGCGCCGAGCGCGACTGCCGCGGCCGCCACCGCCACGAGCGTGAGCAGGAGGACCCGCCTGATCGCGCGGCCTCGCCGCGCGCGCCGACGCCGCTCCCGGAAACGTTCGTTCGGATCGACCGGCTCGAGCAGCATGTGGCGCGGGCACGGTATCACTCCCTGTCGCGCGAAATGGGGCTCCGGGCGGTCACGCAACACTTTCTGTTGCGCTAGGATGGAAGCATGCCCGTCGCTCCCGCCCTCAAGGTGGAGGCGCTCAGCCGTGATTTCCGCTCGCAGCGACGGCTGGCACAGGCGCTCGGGGTGAGCCCCGCGCAGGTAAGCCGCTGGAAGCGGGGGCAGGGGGTCGATCCCGACAACGCCGAGCGGCTCGACCTGCTGGAGCTCGCGATGTCCGTCCTCTTGCGTCTCTACGAGCCGTCCACGGCGGAGAAGTGGCTCTTCGGCGTGAACGCGCACCTCCGCAACCGCCGTCCGATCGACGTGATTCGCACGGGCGGGACGCTGGAGGTCCTCGCCGCGCTCCAGCAGGAGCGCGCGGGCTCGTACGCGTGACGCTCTACCGTTGCTTTCCCTGGGACGACGGCGTCGCCCCGGCGGCCCGCGGGGGGGCGGTCTGGTTCCCACGCCTGCTCCAGGGGGCCGGCCGGCACGACAACTCCGACCTGTACGGATGCCTCTACGTGACGGAAGCGCCGGTCTCGGCGGTGGTGGAGCGTCTCCAGGGCCTCCGAGGCTCCCGGCTCGAGCCCCACGACCTCCGCAGGCGCGGCCTCCCGCTCGGGCTGGCGACACTGCGCCTGGGGGAGGAGGCTGAGCTCGTCGATCTCGACGAGCCGCTGGTGCTCCATGCGGAGGAGCTCTCTCCTTCGCTCGTGGCCACGCACGAGCGCGTACGCACCCAAGCGGACGCGGCAACGCTCTTCGAGCGGCATGCAGACACGGTCGGCCTGCGCTGGTGGTCGACGTTCGAGTCGCAGTGGGCGAACGTGACGCTCTTCGACCGGGCGCGCGCGGCGCTGGCCGTACAGGACGTGCACGCGTTGGAGCTCGGCGACGACGTCGTCCAGGAAGCGGCTCGGTTCCTGGGCCTCGCGGCGGCCGCCTGAACGCGGGCAGGGCCTCGCCGAGACGGAGGGGAGCGGACGCTCGGCCCCGAATCCTCCGACTTGACATAACGCCCATTCTCGTGCGTACGACCGGCCGGCACGGAGAAGCCTTCAAGCGGAGGATCAGACAACCGCAAAAGCGGCCGCCGGAGCCCGCCTACGGCTGACGGGAGATCCTCCCTCCCGCTAAGAAGCGGCGACGGCTGCCCGAGCCAGACCGAAAACGAGGCGCCGGAGAAACCAGTTCCTTCTCCGCTGCTTGCGCACGTCCATCATCCTCCCGACCCCTTTGTTCCTAATGTCACCAGGACAGAGAAGGGGTGCGGTTTCTTCCCAAGCCGCCTTCCCCGCCGGAGGCCCGCGCCGGCGAAGTCCGCTTGGGTGATTGTCCGGCCGCGACCCGGGGCCTACAACGAGAGCACCAGCCATGCCGCCCCTCCACGTTTCGTCCCGGGCTGGTGGTGCCACCGCCCATTCCCGGGAAGCGGGTCAGGTCGTCGTCATCCTGCTCGCCTTCCTGACCGTTCTGCTCGGCGCCGCCGCGATCACGATCGACGTGGGCTCGTGGTACCGCGCCGATCGGAACCTCCAGAGCACCGTCGATGCGGCCGCTCTCGCCGGCGCCCAGGAACTCCCGGACGACCCGGCGTACGCGCGTGCCGTCGCCCTCGACTACGCGTCGAAGAACGGCGGCGGGATCGACGGGAGCGATGTCGTGATCACGGGCGCCGTGCTCGCGAACGACACGATCCTCGTCACCGGGAAGCGACCGGCGCCGGGCTTCTTCAGCAAGATCGTGGGCGTCGACAGCGTCGAGGTGCACGCGCGGGGGAAGGCGCGCACGGGGATCCTGTCCGAGGCCCGCTACGCCGCCCCCTTCGGCGTCGACGAGCAGCACCCGATGATCCAGTGCGCCTGCTTCGAGCAGGCGACCGATCTCGAGCTCGAGAAGACGGGCCCGGGCGCCTTCAGGGTCATCAACATCGACGGCTCGCACGGCGGCACCGGCCCTCCGATCCTGGCCGCCTGGATCCTGAACGGCTACGCGGGCACCATGCCGCTCGGCTGGTACTACTCGGACCCGGGCGCGAAGTTCAACTCGAGCCAGGTGCAGAACGCGCTCGACGCACGCTTGAACTCGGAGATGCTCTTCCCCGTCTACCGGAACACCCAGGGCTCCGGAGCCAACTTCGAGTACGAGGTGGTGGGT
>JBOHAJ010000112.1:0-4656 GCA_050697715.1 Gaiellaceae bacterium | reverse complement strand
CCGCCAACGCGCTCGGCGGCGCAGCCATCCTCGCCCCGCGCATCTCCACCGCGGACGAGCGGCCGCGTCACCGCGGCGTCTCACACCACACGCTCGCCGCCATCGAGCTCTCGCTCGGCCCCGTGGCCGTGGCCTGGCCGTCGGGACTCGCCGTCCCTCCCTCGGTGGGTGCCGTCGAGGTCGTGGACGTGTCCGGCTGGCGCGAGGCCTGCGCCGGCCTTCCCCTCTCGCACATGGGCCGGGGGCCGGACGAGGATCCCTGGTTCTTCGCCGCCGCGTACGCGGCCGGCCGGCTTGCCTCCGGCCTGCTCCCGTGAGCTATCGTTCGGCGCCGTGCGCGTCGGCGTCGTCAAGGAGATCAAGCAGGACGAGTACCGCGTGGCCCTCACCCCGGCAGGCGCGGCCGAGCTGCGCCAGCGCGGCCACGAGGTCGTCGTCGAGGGCGGCGCCGGTCTCGGGAGCGCGTTCCCGGACGCGAACTACGAGGCGGTAGGGGCCCACATCACCTCGGTCGACGACGTCTGGGCGAGCTCCGATCTCGTCCTCAAGGTGAAGGAGCCGCTCCCGGAGGAGTACGACCGCCTCCGCGAAGGGCTCGTTCTGTTCACGTACCTTCATCTGGCAGCGGACGAGCGGCTCACGCGCGCGCTCCTCGACAGCGGAGCGACCTGCATCGCCTACGAGACCGTCGAGACCGACGACCGCCGGCTGCCGCTCCTCGCCCCGATGAGCGAGGTCGCCGGCCGCCTGGCCACCCAGATGGGCGCCTGGGCGCTCGAGAAGGCGCAGGGGGGCCGCGGGATCCTCCTGGGCGGCGTTCCCGGCGTTCCGCCGGCCAAGGTGGTCGTGCTCGGCGGTGGGATTGTCGGCTACAACGCGGCGCTCATCGCCGTCGGCATGCAGGCCGACGTGTGGGTGCTCGACAGGTCGGTCGAGCGCATGCGCGACCTCGAGATGATGCTCGACGGCCGCATCACGCTCGCCATGTCCAGCCGCTTGCAGATCGAGCAGGCGATCGAAGACGCCGACCTCGTCGTCGGGGCCGTCCTCATCCCGGGCGCCCGCGCTCCGAAGCTGATCACGGAAGACATGCTCGGCGAGCTCAAGCCGGGCTCGGTGCTGGTCGACGTAGCCATCGACCAGGGCGGCTGCTTCGAGACCTCCCGGCCGACGACGCACTCTGCGCCCACCTACGAGGTCGCGGGTGTCGTCCACTACTGCGTGGCGAACATGCCAGGCGCGGTCCCGATCACGTCGACGCATGCGCTGATGAACGTGACGCTGCCGTACGTGGAGGCGGTCGCCGATCTGGGCGTCCGCGAGGCGATCGCGCGCGACCCCGCGCTCGCCCGGGGTGTCAACGTCCTCGACGGGAAGCTGACCTACGAGGCCGTCGCGGATGCGCACGGGCTTCCGTACGCGCCGCTCGGCGAGGTGCTTCCGCTCGAGCCGGTCTAGATGATTGATCGAAAATTGACCGGAAACCGTGGCACCGTCGGATGACGCCCGTGACACGTCGCCTGACACCACCCTCGTTCCTCGCCCGTACCTTCTAGGTACGGGCTGCGGACGATGGCGTCGTCAGCCTCGGTCACGGACGCCCCCGCCGGCACCACACTTTCCGATCAACCATCCAGGGTGGGCTCTGCCCCGGGGGCGGCCTACGCCTGCGGCTTCGGCCGCGTGTCCTCTTTCCCGCCCGGGCTGACGCGTACGACGATGTACGTCACGGCCGCCGCGAGAGCGATCACCGAGACGATCCAGAGACCGATGCCGAGCAGCCCGAGGACGGCGTCCATGCGGTCGTAGAATAGCCGCATGCCGCGGGCCTGCGTGATCGTGCTGGACGCGGTTGGGGCGGGAGAGCTGCCGGACGCGGCGGAGTACGGCGACGACGGATCCAACACCCTCGGCAACGTCGCCCGCGCCGTCGGCGGCCTCGATCTTCCCAACCTCGAGCATTTCGGCCTCGGGAACGTCACCGACCTGCAGGGCTGCCCGCCGCAGCCGCATGCGCCGGCGCTCGCGGGCCGCCTGATCGAGCGCTCGAAGGGCAAGGACACGACGACGGGCCACTGGGAGCTCATGGGTATCGTCACGCCGGTCGCGCTCCCGACGTATCCGCACGGCTTCCCCTTCGAGGTGATCGAAGAGTTCGCGCATCGCACCGGCCGCGGCGTTCTCGGAAACAAGCCCGCTTCGGGCACCGAGATCATCGAGGAGCTCGGGGAGGAGCACCAGCGCACGGGCAAGTGGATCGTCTACACGTCGGCCGACTCTGTCTTCCAGGTCGCCGCGCACGAGGAGACGGTCCCGCTCGAGGAGCTCTACGCCGGTTGCCAGATCGCCCGCGAGATTCTCACCGGGAAGCACGCGGTCGGGCGCGTGATCGCGCGGCCCTTCGTCGGCGAGCCGGGCAACTACACGCGTACGCCAAACCGCCACGACTGGTCGCTCAAGCCGCGCCAGCCCAACTACCTGACGCTCGCCCGCGAGGCGGGCGCCGTCGTCCACGGTGTCGGGAAGATCCCCGACATCTTCGCGGGGGTGGACATCGACGAGGGGCATCCGACGAAGTCCAACACCGACGGAATTCGCGAGACGGAGCGCATCCTGCGGGAGTTGGAGGGTGGGCTCGTCTTCACGAACCTTGTCGAGACCGACATGCTCTGGGGACACCGGAACGACCCCGAGAACTTCCACCGCTGTCTCCAGGACTTCGACCGGCGGCTCCCGGACCTGCTGGACGCGCTGCGCCCGGGCGACCTGCTGGTGTTGACGTCCGACCACGGGTGCGACCCCACGACGCCGTCGACCGACCACTCGCGGGAGCACGCGCTGCTGCTCGCCTACGTGGAGGGTCGCAACGCGGCCGGCGGGCGGCACGACGGCGAGTTCGCGGACGTGGGCGCCACCGTGAACGCCTGGCTGGGCGGCAAGGCTCCGGGACGCGGGATCCCGGGCACGCCTTTCCTCGAGCCGTGAGGCTCGACGACCCCGACCTCGTCGCGCGAGAGTACGCGAGCGAGGAGCGCTTCCTCGCGCGGCGCGCCGTCTTCACCGATCTCGTCGAGGGGCCGAACGCCGAGGAGCTGTCCTTCGAGGCCGTGCGGGAGGTCACCCCCCGCCGCGTGCTCGAAGTGGGCTGTGGGCCGGGGTACTTCGCGGAGCGCGTGCAGCGGGAGCTCGGCGCCGCGGTCGTCGCGGTCGACTGCTCCCCGCGCATGGTCGAGCTGGCACGGGCACGAGGAGTCGACGCACGGGTGGGCGATGCCCAAGACCTTCCCTTGCGGGACGAGTCGGTCGAGTGCGTGGTGGCCAACTGGGTCCTCCACCACCTGCCTGACTTCGACCGCGGCGTTGCGGAGCTGGCCCGCGTCCTTGCACCGGCCGGGCGGCTCGTGTCCGCCACGTTCGGCGAGGAGCACGTACGGGAGGTGTGGGCCTGGCTCGACTACGAGAAGGCGGCGGCACTCGGGTTCAGCCGGGAAAACGGGGCCGAACCGCTTCGACGTCACTTCGCCGCAGTGGACCGGCGGGACGCAGATGCCGTCGTGGTCTTTCCCGACCGCGATGCCGTGCGGCGATACGTCGCCTCGACGATCTGCGGCGCGCACCTGGCCGACTCGCTCCCCGCGTTCGAGGGAGAGTTGCGAGCGCTCAGCCGTCAGGCCGTCTTCGTGTGCGAGAAGGCGCGGTGATCCACCCCGCCGAGCTGATCCAACGAAAGCGGGACGGCGCGGAGCTCCCCGGCGAGGAGCTGGCCGAGCTCGTGCTCGCCTACGCCCGCGGAGAGGTTCCCGACTACCAGATGGCGGCCTTCTGCATGGCCGTCTACTTCCGGGGGCTTACCCCGGCGGAGACGCACGCCCTCACGGACGCCATGGTTCGTAGCGGCGAGAGGATCGATCTGTCCGGGCTCGGCCGCAAGGTCGTGGACAAGCACTCGACCGGCGGCGTGGGGGACAAGACGTCGATCGCCCTCGGGCCGGTCGTCGCAGCCTGCGGCGTGCCCTTCGCCAAGATGAGCGGGCGCGGCCTCGGGCACACCGGCGGGACGCTCGACAAGCTCGAAGCCATCCCCGGCTTCCGGGTGGAGCTCGCCGCGGACGCCTTCATCCGGCAGGTGCGGGAGGTCGGCATGGCCATCGTCGGGCAGACGGCCGACCTCGTGCCGGCGGACAAGCGGCTCTACGCGCTCCGCGACGTGACGGCGACGGTGGACATCATCCCGCTCATCGCCTCCTCGATCATGTCGAAGAAGATCGCGGGCGGGGCGGACGCGATCGTCCTGGACGTCAAGGTGGGCGACGGAGCCTTCATGAAGACGCTCGAGGCCGCCCGCGAGCTGGCTCGGACCATGGTCGAGCTCGGCCGCGCGGCGGGCCGCGAGGTCGTTTGCGAGCTCACCGACATGGACCAGCCGCTCGGGCGCACGGTCGGAAACGCGCTCGAGATCCGCGAGGCGCTCGACACCCTCGGCGGCGAAGGCCCGCCTGACCTGACCGAGCTCGTGCTCGGAGCGTGCGGTCACCTGCTCGCGCTCTCCGATCTCGGGGTCGACGAGGCGGAGGGTCGCCGCCGGGCGGAGGATGCGCTCGCAAGCGGGACCGCTCTGGAACGGTACGAGCGCTGGATATGCGCGCAGGGCGGCGA
>JBOHAJ010000111.1:0-6294 GCA_050697715.1 Gaiellaceae bacterium | reverse complement strand
GCTTCCTCGAGACGCTCGCGCCAGTCTTTGCGGGGCGCGAGCCGGACATCACCGAGGAGAACCTTCAGGCTCGTGTCCGCGCTGTGCTGTTGATGGGGCTCTCGAACAAGTTCGGGTGGCTCGTTGTCGCGACGGGCAACAAGTCGGAGCTCTCCGTCGGCTATGCCACGCTCTACGGGGACATGGCCGGAGGGTTCGCGCTCCTGAAGGACGTGTACAAGACGGACGTTTTTCGGCTCGCGCGGCACCTGAACGAGCGCGCCGGCCGCGAGCTGATTCACGCGAGCGTGCTCGAGCGGGCGCCGAGCGCGGAGCTCCGCGCCGACCAGCTCGACGAGGACTCGCTCCCGCCCTATCCGACGCTCGACCGGGTGCTCGAGGCCTATGTCGAGCTGGACAGCTCCCGCGAGGAGCTCACCTCCGACGGGTTCGAATCGGAGGTCGTCGACCGTGCGCTCGCCATGATCGACCGGGCCGAGTACAAGCGCCGCCAGGCGCCGCCCGGCGTCAAGCTGCGCCCGAAGGCCTTCGGCCGCGACCGCCGCGTCCCGATCACGAACCGCTGGCGCGGCTGATCGTCCTGGAAGCGCGGGTCTAGCCGCGGTTGAAGAGCGGGTCTGTGATCGAGAGGCCCGCGTCTCCCTGCAGTTGGTTCCAGGCGTAGAAGAGCGCGAGCGCGCCGCCGAGCAGCGCCGTGTTCTTCACGAAGTTGACGGTCTGCAACTGCTTCTGCATCGCGTCCTCCTCGCGCCAGAACGCGTGCATGAGCGGGGTGATGAGCGCGAGAAACGCGGCGATGAGAAGCGCGCCGAGGTCGCCCCACAGTCCGACCGCGACGGAGAGCCCTCCGAGCACCGCCATGATGCCGGTCAGGGGCACGCCGACCTCGGCCAACGGCACGCCGTACATCTTCGCGTACTGAATGCCCTGCTTCCTTTGCAAGAGGTGAATGGTCGCGCCCGAGAAGACGAACACGAGCGCGAAGAGGATGCGGCCAACGAGGAAGACGACGTCCATGACTCTCCTCCCTTTTTGCTGATCTTGCTTACTGGCGCAAATGTTGCGCGAGCAAGCGAAACCAGCGTAGCCGTTCTGCATAGGGCACGGCGGCGTTCGCCGGCGAGGTGGACGGGAGCACGAACAGCGCTGACTGCCCGAGCCGCAGGTCCTGTCGCCCGAGGGCCGGCTTCTGACGGAAGGCACCCTCATACGCCGCCTTGCCGACGAAGGCGATCGTATTCGGCCGAAGCTCGCTCGCGATCCGCTCGAACCGCTCGGCCGCGCCCACGAAGTCGGCCCGTCGAAGCTCCCCGCTACCGCGAGTCGTCCGGTAAGCGGCGTTCGTGAGCCCATAGCCGAGCTCCGGCATTGACCACTGCTCGCTCGGGTCGAGCAGCCGGGGCGTCAGCCCCGCCTCGGCGAGCAGGCGCCAGAAGTCGTTGCGGGGATTGGCGAAGTGGTAGCCGGCCGCGGCCGAGCGCAGTCCAGGGTTGATCCCGCAGAAGACGCACCGAAGGCCGGGCGCGAGGATGTCCGGGACCGCCGCGGCCTGCGCCACGGCGATACTCTAAGGCGCGACCGACGAGGAGGACGTGATGGCGCAGGTGGAGACGAGGAAAGCGACGAAGACGATCAAGAACTACATCGGCGGCGGCTGGGTGGGCGCGGAAGCGGCGACGGAGAGCCTCGACGTGACCAACCCGGCCACCGGCGAGGTCATGGCTCAGGTGCCCCTCTCGGGCGCAGCCGACGTCGACAGGGCTGTCCAAGCGGCGCGCGAGGCCTTCCCGGGCTGGCGGGCGACGCCACCGGTTGAGCGGGCGCGCGCCTGCTTCGAGCTCAAATTCCTGCTCGAGGAGCGTAAGGACGATCTGGCACAGATGGTCTCGCGCGACAACGGGAAGGCGATCAAGGACGCCGCGGGCGAGGTCCGGCGCGGGATCGAGTGCGTCGAGGTCGCCACCGGGATCCCGTCCCTCATGCAGGGCGCGAACCTCGAGGACGTCTCGCGCGGGATCGACTCGGACATGATCCGCCAGCCCATCGGGGTCTTCGCGGCGATCACGCCGTTCAACTTCCCCTTCATGGTGCCGCTCTGGTTCCTCCCCTTCGCGATCGCTTGCGGCAACGCCGTCATCGTCAAGCCGTCCGAGCAGGACCCGCTCGCCATGGAGCTGACGTTCGAGCTGCTGGACAAGATCGGGATGCCCGCCGGGGTCGTGAACCTCCTGCACGGCGGCAAGGACGCGGTCAACGCGATCCTCGAGCATCCGGGGATCGACGGGGTGTCGTTCGTCGGCTCGACCCCCGTGGCCCGCTACATCTACGAGACGGCCGCGAAGCACGGCAAGCGCGTGCAGGCCCTCGGGGGCGCGAAGAACCACGTGATCGTCATGCCGGACGCCGAGCTCGAGTCGGCCGTGGACGGCGTACTCTCCTCCGCCTTCCACGCTGCCGGGCAGCGCTGCCTCGCCAACTCGGTGTGCGTCGCCGTGGGGGACGCGTACGAGCCACTCAAACAGCGCCTGGCGGAAAAGGGAGGAGCGATGGTCGTCGGCGAGGGCATCGACCCCGGGACGGAGGTCGGCCCCGTCATCTCGGACGCGGCGCAGGAGCGCATCCTGAGCTGGATCGAGAAGGGCCTGGAGGAGGGCGGCCAGCTCGTCCTCGACGGGCGCGGCAAGGGCACTGAGGACGGGAACTTCATCGGCCCGACGATCATCGAGTCCGAGCCGGGCTCCGAGATGGCCCGGGAGGAGATCTTCGGCCCCGTGCTGACGCTGCTCCGCGCGCGCGACCTCGACCACGCGCTCGAGATCCTGAACGCCTCGACGAAGGGGAACGCGGCCTCGATCTTCACGACGAGCGGGGCCGTCATGCGCAGGTTCCGCTACGAAGCCCAGGCTGGAATGCTGGGTGTCAACATCGGGGTGGCCGCGCCGATGTCCTTCTTCCCCTTCACGGGCTGGAAGGAGTCGTTCTTCGGCGACCTGCACGCGCACGGGCGCGACGCGATCGACTTCTACACGGAGAAGAAGGTCGTCATCACCCGCTGGCCCAAGACGGGCTAGGCCGTGCCGAAGCGGTTCGAATACGCGGCCTCGCTCGGGGCGGACGGGCGGCTGCTCGCGGAGGGGGCCGACCCGATCGACCCGGGCCCGGCCTGGACGCCCGAGCACCTCGTCCTCGCCGGACTCATGCGCTGCACGCTCAAGAGCCTGGCCTTCCACGCCGAACGCGCGTCCGTGCGAGTGAGCGGCAGCGCGTCGGCGGAGGGTGTAGTCGCGAGGCGGGAGAACGACGGCCGCTACGCGTTCGTCGAGGTCGAGTGCGGGCTCGACGTGGAGCTCGACCCGGCCCCCGTGGGCGAGCGGCTCACGGAGCTTCTCGACCTCGCCGAGCGCGACTGCTTCGTGGGAGCCTCGCTCACCGCAAAGCCGCGGTACGAGTGGCGCGTGAACGGCGAGGTGGTCGCCCGGTGAAGGTGCTGATCCTCGGAGGGACGCTCTTCCTCGGTCGCCACCTCGTCGAGGCGGCGCTCGCGCGCGGGCACGAGGTGACCCTGTTCAACCGCGGGCGGACCAACCCGGAGCTCTTCCCCGAGGTGGAGAAACTGCGCGGTGACCGCGACGGCGGCGACCTCTCGGCCCTGCGCGGCCGCGAATGGGACGCGGTGATCGACACCAGCGGCTACGTGCCCCGCGTAGTGCTGGCCTCGGCCGAGGCGCTCGCGGACTCCGTCGGGCAGTACACGTTCGTCTCGAGCGCCTCTGTCTACATGCCCACGGCGAAGCTCGGCGTGAGCGAGGAGGACCCCGTCCACGAGCTCGAGGACGAGGCTAGCGAGGACGTCGAAACGCTGTACGGCCCGCTCAAGGTCGCATGCGAACGCGGCGTCGAGCGGATCTTTCCAGCCCGTGCGCTGGTCGTCCGCCCGGGTGTCGTCGTAGGGCCCCACGACCCCACCGGGAGATTCACCCACTGGGTGAAACAGGTCGCCCGGGGAGGGGACGTGCGCGCCCCGAGGCCGCCCGGCGCGCGGGTCCAGCTCATCGACGCAGCAGACCTGGCCCGGTGGATGTTGCGCATGACCGAGCGGCGCCTGGGCGGTACGTTCAACGCGGCGGGATCCGAGCAGACGTTCACAGAGATGCTCGAGGCGTGTCGCACGACCGCTGGAAGCCAGGCACGCCCGGTGTGGGTCGACGACGACGATCTCCCGCTCGCCCTCGACCCCGCCCGCCATCCCGAGTGGGCGGGATTCTTCGCCGTCTCCTCGGCGAAGGCGCGCTGCGCGGGGCTCGTCACGCGGCCGCTCCAGGAGAGCGCGAGGGCGGTTCTCGAGGCCGAGGGCCTCCCGGCCGTGACATGAGCACGGTCGCCCTTGATATCGCCGCCGTCCGCGCGCGCTTCTCCGCGCTCGACCGGCCGACCGCCTTCTTCGACGGTCCCGGCGGGACGCAGACGCCGGATTCGGTGATCGAGGCGATGGCCCGCTACCTGCGCGAGTCGAACGCGAACCTCGGCGGGCCGTTCGAGACGAGCCTCCGGACCGACGCTCTCGTGCTCGGGGCGCACCGCGCAGCCGCCCGCTTCCTCGGAGCGTCGGCCGACGAGGTCGGCTTCGGGCAGAACATGACCACGCTCAACTTCGCGCTCTCGCGCGCCGTCGGCCGAGAGCTCCGCGCAGGCGACGAGATCATCGTCACCCGCCTCGACCACGACGCAAACGTCGCCCCGTGGCTCGAGCTTGCCCGCGACCTGGAGCTCACCGTCCGCTTCGCAGACCTCCGCGAGGAGGACGCGACCCTCGACATGGACGACCTCGAGCGGCAGCTCTCGGAGCGCACGAGAGTCGTGGCCTTCCCGTGGGCCTCGAACGCAGTGGGGACGATCACCGACGTCCGCCGCATCGCGGAGCTCGCGCACGAGGCAGGCGCGCTCGCTTGGGTGGACGCGGTCCACTTCGCGCCGCACGGGCCGATCGACGTGAACGAGGCGGGCGTGGACGTGCTGGTCTGCTCGCCCTACAAGTTCTTCGGGCCGCACCTCGGCCTCTTCTACGGCCGCCGCGAGGTGCTCGAGCGCTGGCGCCCGTACAAGGTGCGGCCGGCTCCCGACGAGCCCGTCGCCCAGCGCTTCGAGACGGGGACGCTCTCGCACGAAGCGCTCGCGGGCTTCGTCGCGGCAGTCGACTACGTCGAGTCGGTCGGTTGGGACGCGATCGTCCCCTACGAGCGCGAGCTGGGGGAGCGCTTCCTCGCGGGACTCCCTGTCGCCGTGCGGCTCCACGGGCTCCCGAGCATGCAGGGACGCACGCCGACCTTTGCGGTGAGCGTTCCGGGCCGCTCCCCACACGAGATCGCCGCCGCCCTCGCCGAGCGGGAGATCGCCGTGTGGTCGGGCAACTACTACGCAGTCGAGGTGATGGAGCGACTCGGGCTCGCGGAAGGCGCGGTTCGGGTCGGCATCGTCCACTACAACACCGCCGGGGAGGTCGACCGCCTCCTCGCCGAGCTGGAGCGGTTGTGAGGCTCTACTGGCTGAACAACGACGGCCTGGCCGGGCACGTCTGGCTCTCGCCGCAGCACATCGACGAGCTGAACCGGGAGATGAGCGAGCAGGGCATGAAGCTCGCCCTCGCCGAGCTCGAGGTCGGGGCGCGCGTACCACCCGGAGCCGTCGACGCCGCACTCGAGCAGGCGTCGGCCGAGCCGCGCGTCATCCAGGACGAGAGGCTCTGGCGCGACTGGCTCGCGTTCCTCGCAGGCGCCGTCGAAAACGGCGGGTTCCTGGTTCGATAGCTGGCATCATCACGGCCATGGAGCGCGTCCGCCCAGCCTCGTTCGTCGGCCTCCCGCTCCTCGTGCTCGGGTGGCTGGCAGCCCACGAGCTCGCGTACGGGCTGGTCGGGGGCGACCGCCATTTCCACGGCTACCTCGCTCACGCGCCCGTCCTCGTCGGGACCTGCACGGCGGTGGCGCTCGCCGGGATCGTCGCCCGCGCGTGCGGGCTCGCGCAGCGCCGACTTCCCCTCTGGGCGCTCGCGCTCGTCCCGGCGCTTGGTTTTTCCGTGCAGGAGCACGTCGAGCGCGCCGTTCAGGCCGGCGGAATCCCCTGGGGCGCCGCGCTCGAGCCGGTCTTCCTCCTCGGCCTCCTGCTCCAGGCGCCCTTCGCGCTCGGCGCCGCGCTCCTGGCGCGCGCGCTGACCGCCGTCGCGGACGCCGTCGCCGTCATCCGCCGCGGCCGCCCCCGCTTCGAGCCCTTGCCTGCCTTCCCGCGCCCGGCGACCGC
>JBOHAJ010000110.1:0-4803 GCA_050697715.1 Gaiellaceae bacterium | reverse complement strand
GCGCAGCACCCACGGCCTGAAGGGCGCGTCCGGACGAAAGCGCCCGAGCGCGTAATAGGCCTTCACGAATCCGTCCTGCACGGCTTCCTCCGCCTCCGGCCCCGAGCCGGTGATGAGGTACGCGGCGCGAAAGGCAATCGTCTGATGCTGCTCCACGAGCGTCTGGTAGGCACGGGTGTCGCCCTGCTTCGCCTGCGCGACGAGGTCTGTCTCCGCCAGTGGCCGGTCCCCCACTGCGCCTCATATACACCCGGGCGGCGCCGGAGGTTCCGACGTTCGATCGCTGATTAATCGGCGAGGCGGTAGATCGCGCCCTCGAGCGAGACGAGGTACAGCTCGCCGGCGAGGTCCTCGCCGAAGGAGCTGAGCGACGGCACCTCGAAGCGGAGGCGCTTGGCCTTTGCGCGCGAGTCCGAAGCAGAGAGGCTCCACACGATTCCGCTGCAGTAGTCGCCGAAGAAGTAGCGGCTGCGGGCGCGCTCGACCTTCTCGCCCCGATAGACGAAGCCGCCGGTGACGGAGCAGCCGAGCTCGTGCGGGTACTCGAACGCGGGGCCGACGAGGGCGCCCTCCGGGTTCGGCTCCTTGTCCTCGTGCGGGTGGGAGCCCTCCAGGACGTCCCAGCCGAAGTTGACGAGCCCCTGCTCTCCGGCCCGAAGAACGTCGATCTCCTCCCAGTCGCCCTGGCCGACGTCGCCGATCCAGAGGTCGCCGGTCTCGCGGTCGAAGGAGAAGCGCCACGGGTTCCGGAGGCCGTAGGCCACGATCTCCCATTCCGGCTCGTCACGGCTGACATCCGCGCGCAGGAGCTTGCCGAGCTGGTCGCCCAGGTCCTGAGCGCGGTTCTCAGGGTCGCCGCCGGACCCACCGTCGCCCATGCCGACGTACAGGAGTCCGTCCGGGCCGAAGGCGAGCTGGCCGCCGTTGTGGTTCGCGTACGGCTGGTCCACGAAGAGGAGCTCACGGGTCCGCTCCGGCTGCCCGCTCTCCCGCGCCCTGTACTCGGCGACGACAGTATCACCCTCGGTGTCCGTGTAGTTCACGTAAAAGAACCGGTTCTCCTCGTACCCGGGATGGAACGCGACCGAGAGGAGGCCCTGCTCGCCGCCGCTCACGACCTCGCCCGCGACGTCCAGGAACGACTCGGGCAGGATCCGGCGGCCCTCGAGCACACGGATGCGCCCCTCCTGCTCGACGACGTAGAGCCGACCGGGCTCGCCGGGCGCTGCGGTGACGTGGACCGGAGCCTCGAAACCGGAGGCGAACCTCCGAAGCCGCAGAGGCCTGGACGGCTTCTCCTCCTCCTCGGTGGAGGTCGTCGGCGGAGCCGGCTCGGTCGTCGCCGGGAGAGGCTCCGCGGGCAGCACCGACTCGTCCTCGTCGCCGGCGCAACCGGCGAACGCGACGACCAGAACTGAGAGGGCGACGACCCCTGGCCAGAGCCTCACGCAACCCAGGTTACGGACCGGGACGCGGGCGCCGCGGCAGCAGGAACCCGCTACGACGCCTCGGCGGCGGCCGGGAAGAGCGGCTCGCGGGCGGCGAGCGCGGCTCGCAGGGCCTCGACCATCCCCGCCACCGGCGGCCGGCCTCCCTCGCCTTCCCGGTAGGCGGCGAGAACGCGACGCTTCGGGCCCGCGAAGGCGATCGGCCGCGCGACAACGCCCGGGTTGAGCACGGTCAGGCCCATGTCGGGCGCGAAGGCGACGCCGGCGCCGGCGGCTACGAGGTTCTGCATTGCCTGGTAGTCGTCGAACTCGAACGGCACGCGCGGCTCGAAGCCGGCGGCGCGGCAGGCGCGCTCCGTGAACGGGCTGCAGGAGGAGCGCGGCGTGCTCTTGATCCACGTCTCCCCGGCGAGGTCGAGCAGGTGCACGGCCCGCTGGCGGGCGACCGGGTGATCGGAGGGAAGGACGACCCGCAGCGGCTCCTCGGCGAGCACCTCGAGCTCGAGCCGCTCGCCCTCCGGCAGCGGGACGAAGTCGTACTCGAAGACGACGGCGAGGTCGAGCTCGCGGGCACGCAGGCGAGCGAGGCTCACGCGCGGGTCGGACTCGGAGACGGTGACCTGAACTTCGGGGTGCGCGCCTGCGAAGCGGGTGAGCGCGTCCGGGAGGATCGAGACGGCCGCGGTGGTGATCGACCCGACCCGCAGGGCGGGCTGGGCGCCCGCGAAACCGCGGATGTCCTCCTCGGCCTCCGCGAGACGCTCGAGGATCGCCTCGGCGTGCTCGACGAGGCGGCGGCCGGCCTCGGTGAGGCGGACGCTCCGCGGCCCGCGCTCGAGCAGCGCGACACCGGCCTCGCGCTCCAGCTTCGCCAGTTGCTGGGAAACGGCGGAGGGGGTGAAGCGAAGCGCCTCGGCGGCGGCCGCGATCGAGCCGCGCAGCGCGACCTCCCGCAGCACCTTCATGCGCCGGACGTCGAGCATAAGCACAGCTTACCCTCGAGGGGAAGCATCCCGAATGGCCGCGGGACGAGCCGGGTGGCACGGTTCGCAGGTGAGGAACCTTCGCCGCCTCGCCTACCCTCTGCGGCTTGCTGCCCTGCGACTGGCGCGCCGCGCGCCGACCGCGGGCCTCGCGATGCTGGGCGTGGCGGCAGGTGCAGCGATGCTCGCGGCCGTCCTCGCAGGAACCCTGCTCGCGCGCGACCGGAGCGTCGGGCAGGCCGTCAGCGACATCCCCGAGGCGCAGCAGGCCGCGAGGGCGTTGTGGTTCGGCGTGCCCGGGCAGGCGGAGGAGGAGTACGGAGCACTCGACCTCCGCGCGCGTCGAGCGCTCGACCGCGCTCTGGGGCGGGAGCCGGCAGGCCTGGCGCTCTTCCGCGAGAGCACGATCGCGGGGCGCTTCCTCGGACTCGGCGCCGTGGACGGCCTGAGCCGCTGGGTCGAGCTCCGCTCCGGGCGATTCCCTCGCGTCTGCCGCCCCGAGCGCTGCGAGGTCGTGCGCATCCGCGGGGAGGGCCGCATTCCCAGCGTCCCGGACCTCCGCCTCGTGGAGGTGGGCGAAGCCTCGCTCGTCTCAGGCGTCCTCTTCGGCGACTTTCTGGCGCCTGAGGAGAGCGCGCTCGGGCGCGCGGCACTCAGCCCGGCCGCGGCTGAGGCGGCCTCCTACCACCGCCCGCCGCCTGCCCCGCTCCTGCTGGCCGAGGGCGTCGAGGGCCTCGTCGCCTCTCCCGAGCTCGGCAGCGTCTACCGCAGCTACGCCTGGGCGGTGCCGCTCGAGGCGGGCACCGTGCGCGCCTGGGACGTCGACGGCTTCGGCGGACGCGTCGCTCGAGCCCGCTCCTCCCTCCAGGCGGCCTCGAGCTCGTTCGAGGTGACCGCGCCCGTGGAGGAGCTGCGCGCCGCGGCGGAGGCGAGCGAGACCGCCGGGCGGCGCCTCCTCCTCGTCGGCGGCCAGGCGGCTGCCCTCGTCTTCGCCTTCGCCGTCCTTGCGGCGGTGGGCATGCGCCGCGACGTCGAGGCGGCCCGGCGGCGGCTCACGTGGTACGGCGCACGCCGCTGGCAGATCGGAGCGGTCGTCGCTGCGGAGACGACAGCCGTCGCGGTCCTGGGCGTTGCCGCCGGCTGGGGCCTCGGCACGTTGGCGTCCATCGTCGTCGCAGGTCAAGCGGATGCGCCCGCAGGCGAGTTGCTCGCTCACTCCACGCTGTCGGGAGACGGCCTCGCCCTCGCGGCGGTCACGGCGGGCGTCGTTGCCCTCGTGCTCTCCGCCGCTCTGCACATGCGCCCGCTGGACGTGCGGGGCCGCTCGCTCTCTCCACTCGACCTGGCTGCCCTCGGCGCCGTGGCAGTCACCGCCGTGGCGCTGGCGCGCGGCGACCTCGACCGGGAAGCGCTCGCAGGCGAGGAGGGCTCGGCGGCCATTCTCGTCCTGCTCCCAGGACTCGTCACCCTCGCCGCGGCCGTGCTCTGCGCCCGCCTTTTCGGCCCCGGTCTCGCTCTCCTCGAGCGCGCGACACGCGGGCGGGCGCTCCCGCTCCGTCTCGCCGCGCTCTCGCTCGCCCGCCGGCCCGGGCACGCGGCCGTCGCGCTCTCCTTCCTCGTTGTCAGCGTCGGCCTCGCTCTCTTCGCGGAGAGCTACCGCTCCACGCTCGCCCGCGGACAGGCGGAGCAGGCGGCCTACGCCGTGCCGCTCGACTTCACGGTCCGGGAGGACCTCTCCCGGCTCATCCCTGTCCTCCAGGCTGCACAGCCGGAACATCTGGCGACGCTCCGGCCGGACGCCCGCGTCGAGCCCGTCCTGCGCCTCTCAGCCACCGTGGCGCGGCCGGGCGGGGCCACCGGCGTCACGGTCCTCGGGCTCGACACCTCCCTCCTCCCGGAGCTCGAGGGTTGGCGCGACGACTTCGCGGGCCCACCGCCCGAGGAGCTCTCGCGACGGATCGACCCCGGCGGGGAAGCCTCCCTGCAAGGCCCACGCATCCCGGAAGACGCGACGGCGCTCGTCCTTCCGGCCAGGGGCGGCGGCGTTGTCCTCACAGCGAGCGTGGAGACTCGGGCGGGCCGTTTCACCCCGCTCGAGCTGGGTGAGGCTCGACGCGACGGAGAAGCCCTCCTCGCCCCGGTGCCGGCGGATGCGCGCGGCGGCCGGGTCGTCACGCTCACGCTCGTGCCGCCCCGCATTCAGGAGCGCGGAGCGGACGCAGGCCGGCCGTTCGAGGGGACGCTCGTGCTCGGACGCCTCGCCGCAAGGCGTCCCAGCGGCCAGACGACTCTGACGGCCTTCGGCGGCTGGATCGGCACTGACGGCGTTGCGCCGACCGCCGGTGCGGCCGGCGTCTCGCTCGACTACACGC
>JBOHAJ010000109.1:0-5019 GCA_050697715.1 Gaiellaceae bacterium | reverse complement strand
ATCGAGGAGGTTGCGGCCCGCGAGGCGGCCGCGCGGCTCGGCGGCCGCGTGGAGCGGCTCGGCGCCGAGCTCGAGGCGATGCGTCGGGCCGCCGACGCCGACGATCTCCACGGGCTGGTGGAAGCAGACGTCCGCTTTCACCGACTGATCGTCGAGGCGTCCGGCAACCGGACGCTCCTCGAAGTGTGGAGCTCGCTGCGGGTCGAGGCGCGCACCATCATCACGGTTCTCGCGACGGGCGTCGACCGACGCGAGCTCGCCGAGATGCACCGGCCGATCCTCGACGCTCTCGCAAGTGGCGACCCGGGGAAGGCGGGCCGGGCCGTGCGAGAGCACGTCGAGCACTTCGGCCGGATGCTCAAGGACGGGAGGTCGACGTGAGGCTCGTCGATCTCTCCATGCCGGTACACCGGGACATGCTGACGTTCCCCCGCGTCCCGCCTCCGACCCTGCTCCTCTACGAGAGCTGGACGGAGTTCGCCGAGCGGATCGGCGCGGCGGAGCACGGCGCGACCTCGCTGACGGCGAGCTACCTCGTGATCCAGAACGACCATGTCGGCTCGCACTGCGACGCGGTCAAGCACATCCGCGGTCCCGAGGCCCCGGGCGTGGAAGGGATCCCGCTCGAGTACTGCTTCGCGGACGGCGTCGTCCTCGACTTCCGTCACAAGGAGTCTGGCGCCGGCATCAGCGCGATAGAGATCGACGAGGCGCTCGAGAAGATCGGCTACGGGCTGAAAGAGCGCGACATCGTCCTCATCCAGACCGGAGCGGGGGTGTACAACACGGAGGAGCGCTACCGCACGGACCACTGCGGCATGACCGCGGAGGCGACCCGGCACCTGATCGCCCAGGGCGTGCGCATGATGGGGATCGACGCCATCACGTTCGACCCGCCCGTGTGGGCGATGTTCGAGCGGAAGCAGTTCTGGGAGGCGCACCTCGTCATGAACGAGGAGGACTACTGGCACCTCGAGAACCTCATGAACCTCGATCAGCTCCCGCCGCACGGCTTCAAGCTGGCGGTCTTCCCCGTCAAGTGGATCGGAACCACGGCCGCTCCCGTACGGGCGGTGGCCATCCTCGATGACTGAGGTCGTTTGGCTCGACGACGAGCGCTGCGTGGACGTCCCCGTGGCGGGAGGCAAGGGCGCCAGCCTTGCGGCCATGGCCGCCGCCGGGCTTCCGGTGCCGCCCGGCTTCGTCATTCCTGCGCACGCGCTCGAGGAGGTAGTCCATGGTGCACGCCTACGGGAGTTCGCGCGTGCGCAGGACTGGGAACGTGCTCAACTGCTCGTGCACTCGGCCGCCCCGCCCAGCTCCGAGATCGCCGCCGCGTACGAGCGCCTCGGTGGGGGGCCCGTCGCCGTGCGCTCCTCCGCCTGCTCCGAGGACTCCGAGGCGGCCAGCTTCGCCGGTCAGCAGGAGACGTACCTCAACGTCCTCGGCGCGGACGACGTCTGCGCCCGTGTCGTGGACTGCTGGGCTTCGTTCTTCACCGAGCGGGCGCTCTTCTACCGCGCTCGGAAAGGCTCGCTCGACGACCTCGCCATGGCCGTCGTCGTCCAGCGGATGGTCGAGCCCGAGAAGTCGGGCGTGCTCTTTACGGTGGATCCCGTGCAGGGGCGGCGCGACCGCATGATCGTGGAGGCGATCGCCGGGCTCGGGGAGCAGGTCGTCTCCGGGCACGCGACGCCGGATCACTACGTCGTCGACCGAGCCGGCGCGGTGAAGCGCGAGCATCTCTTGCACGGCGGTGTCCTAAGCGCCGAGGAGCTCGTCCGGCTCGCCGAGCTGGGGCGCGGGCTCGAGGAGCGCTTCGGCCGGCCGCAGGACATCGAGTGGGCGCTCGCGGGCGGGGAGCTTTATCTGCTCCAGTCGAGACCGGTGACGACCCTGTGAGCGCTCTCGAGCAGCGGGCGCTCGAGTGGATCGCCCCCTACTGGAACGCCGATCATCTCGTCAACACGCGCGACTGGGTGCTCGAGCTCGAGCCTCGCGCCGGCGAGGCCCTGCGACTCGCAGCCCTCACGCACGACATGGAACGTCATTTTCCCGGTGGCCCGGAGCTCGACATGAGCAGGCAGCGTCCGGACGACGAGGAGTACAACCGCCTGCACGCCGACCGCTCGGCAGAGATCGTGGGAGATTTCCTCCGGCGCGTGGGCGCGGATCCTGTCCTCGTGGACGACGTCGAGCTGCTCGTCCGGGCGCACGAGGTCGGCGGCTGGTACGAGGCGGACGTGCTCCAGGCGGCCGACTCGATCTCCTGGCTCGAGGTAAACCAGGACGTTGCGCAGCGCTGGGTCGAGGACGGGCGCTGCGACCCTGACTGGGCCCGCGAGAAGCACCGGTGGAGCTTTGAGCGCATCAAGCTCGAGGAAGCACGGGAGCTTGCCCGCCCCTATTACGAGGAGGCCCTTGCGAGTGTCTGAATGTCAGTGGCTAGCCCCGACGTCGCTCCAGGAGGCGCTCGCGGTCAAGGCCGAGCGAGGCGAGGAGGCGACTGTCGTCGCCGGGGGCACGTTCCTCGCCATCCTCCTCAACCAGCGGCTGATCGCGCCGACGACGCTGCTCAGCCTCCACGCCGTCCCCGGGCTCGAGGCCATCGAGGCGAACGGGGAGCTGCGTCTGAGCGCGCTCACCACGCACCGCGCGGTGGAGCTCTCGCCCCTCGTCCGCGAGGGCTGGCCGGCGCTCGCCCGCACGTTCTCGCTCGTGGCGAGCCCGCGCGTCCGCAGCCAGGCGACAGTGGGAGGTGTCCTCGCGGACGCCGACTACGCCTCCGATCCTCCGGCGATGCTGACCGCGCTCGGTGCTCGTGCTGTTGTTGTCAGTAGAGACAACAGACGTGAGATCCCCCTCGAGGAGCTTGTCACCGGCTACTACGAGACCTCGCTCCGCCCCGACGAGCTCATCGTCGAGGTACGCGTCCCCCGGGGCGGCCACGCGCTCTACCGCAAGTTCCGGTCGCGCTCGCACGAGGACCGCCCCTGCGTCGGCGTCGCCGCCGCCCAGCAAGACGGTGAGCTGCGCGTGGTCGTCGGAGCCGTCGCCGGCCGACCGCAGTGGTTCCCGGAGCTCTGCGCGGGCGATGATCCGGCCGAGATCGGAAGCCGCTACGCGGAGGCGATCGAACCCATCTCCGACGTCCGCGGCTCAGCGGACTACCGCCGCCGCGTAATCGCGGTCGAGGTGCGCCGGGCGCTCGAGGAGCTGTGGAGATGACCGATCCTCGCATCACCGGCGCAACCCGCTACGCGCAGGACGCCGAGCTCCCCGGGATGCTGCATGCGCGCATCGTCCGCTCCCCCTACCCGCACGCACGCGTCCTCTCGGTCGACGCCTCGGCGCTGCCCGAGGACGTCGTCGCTCTTACGCCACACGACGTGCGCGAGCTCGGCCTCTACGGCTGCCAGATCAAGGACCAGACCGTGCTCGCGCTTGACCGCGCCCGCTTCGCCGGTGACCCCGTCGCGGCGGTTGCTGGCTCGACGCCCGAGGCGGCGCGCGAGGCGGCGGAGCTCGTCCAGGTCACCTATGAGGAACTCGAGGCGGCCTTTGATGCGGTCGAGGCTGCCGAGCCCGGCGCGCCGCTCGTGCACGACACATGGGCGATCTCAGACAACGACGCCGCGTACTTCGACATGCGCCCTCAGGCCGGCACGAACGTCTGCCACCGGTTCCGCCTCCGCCACGGCGATCCCGAGGCCGGCTTCGAGGAGGCGGAAGTGATCGTGGACGAGACCTTCCGGACGGCCGGCGCCCAGCACGCGCACATGGAGCCGCACGCGGCTCTCGCCCGCTGGGAGGACGAACGGCTCGAGCTCTGGACGGGCACGCAGACGCCGTTCAACCTCAGAAGCGACCTCGCCGGCATCTTCGGGATCGCGCAGGAGGCGATCCGCGTCCACTGCCCGCCCATGGGCGGTGCTTTCGGCGCGAAGACGTTCGTCAGGATCGAGGCGATCGTGGCCGCGCTCGCACGCAAGGCGGGCAGGCCCGTGAGATGCGTGCTCGACCGAGGCGAGGAATGGCTCACGCTCAATCGTCACCCGGCGACCATTCGCGTGAAGATCGGCGCCCGCTCGGACGGGACGCTGGTCGCCAAACGGGTCTGGTGCTGGGCCGACACGGGCGCTTACGCCGACTGCGGCCCAGGAGTCGCCCAGAAGATGGGCTTCGCCGCCCCCGGTCCCTACCGCATCCCGCACGTTTGGGTCGACTCCCACGCCGTCTACACCAACCTGCCGCCCAACGGCGCCTTCCGCGGCTACGGCCAGATGCAGTGCACGTGGGCGTCGGAGGTCGCGATGGACCTCCTCGCCGAGCGGCTCGGCCTTGACCCCTTGGAGCTCCGGCTCAGGAACGTGCTCCGCGATGGGGATGCCTATTGCACGGGCGAGGAGATGCATGACGTCCATTTCGCGGACTGCCTCGAGGCTGCGGCCCAGGCGATCGGGTGGCACGAGAACCGGCGAGGCAAGGGTCTGGCCGTCCTCCTCAAAGGGATGCAAACCCCGAGCCGAGCAGCGATCGGGCTCGAACGCGACGGCGACGGCTACGTCGTGCGCTGCGCGACGACCGAGATGGGGCAGGGAGCGCGCCGGGCGATCTCCCTCATGGCCGCCGATCTCCTCGGAGTCGACGTCACCCTCGTACGCTTCCCGGATCCCGACACGGAGCTCGTCCCGTACGACACGCGCACGACCTCCAGCCGCTCGACGTACGTCATGGGCCTCGCCCTCGAGCGGGCAGTGGCCGACCTCAGGGCGAACGGGGAGCGCGGCTACGGCGAGATCGAACTCGCCGGCGGCCTCGACCCGGACACCGGCCAGGGAATCGCCTCACACCACTGGCACCAGGGCGCCGCAGCCGCGGAGGTCCGCGTCGACGAGGAGACCGGAAAGGTGGACGTGCTCCGCGTCCACGCGTCCGTCTACGCGGGCCGCGTCGTCAACCGCGCCGGCGCAGAGCTCCAGAACGAGGGCTCGATGATCATGGGTCTCGGAACCGCGC
>JBOHAJ010000108.1:0-4056 GCA_050697715.1 Gaiellaceae bacterium | reverse complement strand
CGGGCTCGATGTAGTTGAGGATCCGCTGGTAGTGCGTGATCACGAGCGCGCCCGTCTCGGGGCCGACAAGCTCGCGGACGCCGCCGGCGACGATGCGCAGAGCGTCGATGTCGAGACCCGAGTCGGTCTCGTCGAGCACGGCGATCCGCGGTTGCAGAAGCGCCATCTGGAGGATCTCCACGCGCTTCTTCTCGCCGCCGGAGAAGCCGTCGTTCAGGTAGCGGCCCGCCATTTCCTTCGGGACCTTGAGGTCCTGCATGGCCTGCTGGAGCGCCTTGCGAAACTCCGGGATCTTGACCGGGTCGTCCTCACCGCCGGCCTTCGCCTTGCGGATGGCGTTCACGGCGGAGCGGAGGAAGCTCGCCACCGTCACGCCTGGCACGGCGTGCGGATACTGGAAGGCGAGGAAGAGGCCGCGCTGGGCCCGCTCGTCCGCCTCGAGCCTCGTGACGTCCTCGCCGTCGAGGAGGATCTCCCCCTCGGTGATCTCGTAGGCGGGGTGGCCCATGAGCGCGTAGGCGAGCGTCGACTTGCCCGAGCCGTTCGGCCCCATGACGGCGTGCACCTGATTCAGGTCCACGCCGAGATCGACCCCGCGGACGATCTCGTGGCCGTCCACCGACACGTGCAGGTTCTTGATCTCGAGTAGAGCCAAAGCTTGTGACACCTTCACACTTGATCGTTTCCGGGCCGCGCGCCCGCCTTGTAGACAGGACCAGTGTAGCGGCCAGGCATTTCAGGTCCGGATCCGGGAGGCTGCTATCCTGAGATTCATGCCTGGAAACATCGGCTGGCAGGGAATCCTCATCATCCTCGTCGTCTTGCTGCTCATCTTCGGGCCCAAGCGCCTACCGGAGATGGGCCGCTCCCTCGGTCGTGGGATCCGTGAGTTCAAGGATTCGATCACCGGCTCGGACAAGGACGAGGAGCTGGACAAGATCGAGATCGCCCCTCCGGCCGCGGACACCACCAAGACCGACACCGCGGCCCAGCCGCAGAGCGAGCGGGTCTCGAGCTAGGGGGGTCCGGTGGCCCGGCTGCCGCGGCGCCTCGGCCATGCCGACCAGGTCACGCTGGTCGAGCATCTCACCGAGCTTCGCTCGCGCCTCATCGTCTCGCTGCTCGCGGTCGGCGCTGGGTTCACCGTCACCTGGATCTTTCGCAAGACGATCGTCGGGTGGCTGAACCGACCGCTGCCGGAGCGCTGCGCGCCGGATCCGCGCACACAAGAGGTCATCTGCGCAAGACCGGAGCCGATCACGTTCAACCCCCTCGAAGCGTTCTCGACCTCGTTCAAGGTCGCCTTTTTCGCCGCGCTTGCGATCGCCCTCCCGATCCTCCTCTGGCAGCTGTGGAACTTCCTCGCGCCCGCCTTCGAGGAAACGAGCCAGGCCGTCGTTGTGCGCCTGGTCTTCGCCGCCACCGTGCTCTTCGCCGGCGGAGCGGCCTTCGCGTACTTCGTTGCGCTTCCCGCAGCGATTCCCTTCCTGCTCGACTTCGACAGCGATCTCTATCGGAACGAGATCCGGGCCGGGCCCTATTACTCGTTCGCAGCGACGAGCATCTTCGGGCTCGGGATTCTCTTCGAGCTACCCGTGGTGATCCTCGGGCTCGTGCGTCTCGGAATCACCTCGTCGGCGACGCTGCGCCGGAATCGCCGCATCGGCCTCGGGCTCTGCATCATCGCCGGCGTCCTCCTGCCCGGCGTCGATTTCGTCTCCACGGCCGTGCAGACGATTCCGATCCTGCTGCTCTTCGAGTTCTCCATCTGGGTCTCCGCCTTCTTCGAGCGCCGCTGGGCGGACAAGATCGAAGCGCGCCGCGAGGCTTACGCTCCATCCGAGTAGCGTGACCGTCGTCTACTCGGCCGACTGGGTCCTTCCCGTGGAGGGGCCGCCCATCCCGGACGGAGGCGTAGCCGTGCAGGACGGCCGCATCGCCGCCGTCGGCCCCGCGGACGTCCTGGAAGGCGAGCTGCGCGCGTTCCCGGACTCGGTCATCGTGCCCGGCTTCGTGAACGCGCATACCCATCTCGAGTACGCGGTCTACGCCGGCTTCGGCGACGGGCTCGCGTTCATTCCCTGGCTCGAGCTCCACATCGAGAGGAAGCGAAGGCTCGAGCAAGGGGACACGGTCGCGATCGCTCGGCTGGGAGCGGCCGAATGCCTGCGCTCGGGCATCACCACTCTGGGTGACGCCAGCTTCACCGGCGCGGCGGCGCACGCGTGCGCCGAGCTCGGGCTCCGGGCGGTCGTCTACCTCGAGGTCTTCGGCGGTGACGTCCCGGCGGCTCGCGAACGGTTCGAGGAGCTCCGCGCCGACGCTTCCGACGCCCTGTCCGAGCGCGTGGCGCTGGGCGTGTCGCCGCACGCTCCCTACACCGTCTCCGTCTCGGTCTACGCGGCGATGGCCGAGCTCGGCCTGCCGGTCGCGACCCACCTCGCCGAGAGCGAGGCCGAAGAGCAGTGGCTCGTGCACGGGCGCGGGCCCATCGCCGCGTACGACCAGGAGATCCCGCCGCACGGAGGCGACACGGGCATTCGCCTGCTCGCCCGGAGCGGCCTGCTCGGCCCGGGAGTGGTCGCCGCCCACTGCGTAACGGCGGACGCGGAGGAGATCGCTCTCCTCGCCGAGCACGACGTCGCCGTCGCCCACTGCCCCCGCTCGAACGCGTTCCTCGGCTGCGGGATCGCCCCCCTCGCCGAGCTGCTGGCGGCAGGCATTCGGGTCGGGCTGGGGACCGACAGCCCGGCCTCGACTCCATCCTTCGACATGTTCGAGGAGACGCGCGCAGCGATCTACGCCGCCCGTGCGCGCGAGCGGCGGCCGGATGCGCTCTCAGCCGCCGGCGCGCTCCAACTCGCTACCCTTGGCTCGGCGCGCGCGCTCGGACTCGCCGACGAGGTCGGGTCGCTCGCCGCCGGGAAGCGGGCCGACCTGGCCGTCGTCTCGCTCGCCGGCTCGCAATACCTCCCCTGGGAGGATCCGACCGTCGCCGTGGTCTTCGGCGGCTCGCCCGAGCGGGTGCTCCTCACCCTCGTGGACGGCGAGACGAGATACGAGAAAGGAGGATTCGAGTGGCACGAGCTTCGTCGCGCCGCCGCCGCCGCCCGCGGCCGCATGCTCAGCGAAGCGCGCCCCGCAGCAACGTCGAAGACCTGATGTTCTTCAGCCGCCTGCGCCGCCAGGCGAAGTGGGTCTTCGCGTTCATCGCCCTCATCTTCGCCCTCGGCTTCCTCGTCGCGGGCGTCGGGACAGGGCTCGGCTCGGGGCTCGGTGACTACATCTCGGACCTCCTCAACCGCGAGGCGAGCACCGGCACCTCGCTCGGGGACGCACGCGAGCAGGCGCGGGAGAACCCACAGGACGCCCAGGCGCAGCTCGAGCTCTCCCGGGCGGCCCAGTCGGAGGGGCTCACGCAGGAGGCGATCACGGCGCTCGAGCGCTACCGGAACCTCAAGCCGCGTGACACCGACGCGCTCCAGACGCTCGCGTCCCTCTACGGCGCCCTCGTGAACGAGGCGCTGCGCGACGCTCAGGTGGCGGACGCGGAGGCGGCGGAGGCGAACATTCAGGCGCAGCTCGTTCCCGAGAACAGCGAGTTCGCCCGCGCGCTCGCCGACAACAAGATCACGGGCACGCTCAGCGCGCAGGCGACGGAGCGCGCCACCGCGGCGCAGGAGGAGGCGCGCAGCTACGCCCGCCTTCAGGTCGCCGTCTACCAGGACCTCACCCTCCTCGTGGACGACGACCCCCTCGTCTACCTCCAGTTCGGCCAGGCGGCGGAGACGGCGGGCGACTACGACTCGGCGATCGCGGCATACGAGCAGTTCGTCGAGCTGGCGCCCGACGACCCGACCACGACGCAGGTGAAGGAGCGCATCAAGCTCCTCGAGCCGTTCGCCGAGTCGAGCGGTTAAGCTCCCACCCGCAAGCGAACCCGAGGGGTTTCATGAACTTCGACATCAAGACGGAGCGGGTCGGCGACGCCCACATCATCGCCCTCTCGGGCGAGGTGGACCTCTATACGGCTCCCGAGTTCAAGCAGCAGCTGCT
>JBOHAJ010000107.1:0-6172 GCA_050697715.1 Gaiellaceae bacterium | reverse complement strand
GCTCCAGCGTGACGGGCACGCCCGCGGCGTCCGCGAGCGCCCGTTCGAGGCGCGCCAGCGCCCTAGCGGACATACTCGGCCCGGCGGCGGCTTTCCGCGTGCTTCCCCATTCCGGGATATCGTAGGGCCGTGGACGAAGAAGCCCGCGAGCGCCAGCTCAACATCCACCTCGACCCCGACAATCTCGCCGGCGTCTACGCGAACTTCGCCAACGTGAGCTTCTCCGACTACGAGTTCACGCTCACCTTCGCGCGCATCGACCACGAGGTCGAGGAAGGCGACGTGCCGGGTGTCGTCGTCAGCCGCGTCAACATGTCGCCGCGTTTCATGCGCGAGCTCCTCGACGCGATGACCGACAGCTGGTCGAAGTGGTCGACCCGCGAGGGCATCAGGAACCTGCCCGAGCAGTCCGAAGGGTCCTGAACGCCTCCGCCATCGCGATCCGCTCGATCGGCGGGGGGTGCGTGCCGAGCCAGTAGGTGACCCACGCCGGGGGATCGGGATCGGCGAGCGAGGTGAGGACGAGACGCCGGTCGAGCGCGACGGCGCTCTCGGAATCGCGTGTCGCCTCGAGGGCGAGCCAGTCGGCCTCCGCCTCGTAGCGGCGCGAGACGACGTTCTGGAGCGGCTGCGTCACGAGCACGAGAACGAAGGCCGCCGTGAGCGCGAGCGGGACGAGCCGCGGCTCGGCGAGGCCCCCGCGCGCCTCCGTCAGCCGGGCGAGGAGCCAGACACCGGGCACGGCGAGAAGGGCGAACCAGGCAAGGCCCTTCCACAGGTGGCGGCGCCCCACGTGCGCGAGCTCGTGGGCGGTCACGGAGAGCAGCTCCCCCTCGGTGAAGCGCCCGTCCAGAATCGTGTCGTAGAAGACGACGCGCCGCGTGGGGCCGATGCCGGCGACGTACGCGTTCGGGGTGGTCGTGCGCCGGCTCGCGTCGGCGACGAGCACGTCCTCGACGTCGACGCCCATACGCGCCGCGAGCGCCTCGACGCGGGCGGCGAGCTCCCGGTCGGGGAGCGGCTCGAAGCGGTTGAAGAGCGGCTGGATCACGAGCGGCTGCGCGAGCACGAAGAGGACCGCGATCGCCACGAGCGCGGGCGCCCCGGCGAGCCACCAGGAGCCGCCGAGACGCGTGGCGAGCCACATCGCCCCCGCGACGGCGATCGCCACGAGGACCACCCCGATCCCGAGCGAGACCGCCTGGTCGCGCAGCCACCCACCGTAGCCCTGCTCGGAGAGCCCGTGGCGGCGGCGCCACCAGTGCGAGACCCCCAGGAGCGGCAGCGCGGCCAGCCAGAGCGCGAGCATCGCGGCCAGCCCGACGAGCACGCCCGTGCGAATCCGCCCCCGCCCTACCCCGGCGAGCGCCTCGGCGAGGGCGCCCGCCTTCCAGACGAGCAGGCCCAGCACCGCGAGCTGGACGGCGAGCGAGGCGAGGAAGAGCGGGCGCGAGACGCGCCTGAACTCCTCGCTCCGCTCGAGCGCGTCGGCGGGAAAGTAGTCGCGCACGTCGAGCTCGGGGAGCGCGAGTCGCGGCACCTCCGTCCGCCAGAGGAGCACCCCGGAGACCGCCCAGACGGTCGCCAGGGCGACCACTGCCGCTCCCTTCGTTACTGTTGAGCGATTTCGGTGCGCGTCGCCGTCCTCTCTGATGTCCACGGGAACCTGCATGCCCTCGAGGCGGTGCTCTCCGCGCTCGTTGCCGAGTCACCCGACCAGGTCTGGTGCCTCGGAGACCTCGTCGGCTACGGGCCGCGCCCGAACGAGTGCTGCTCGCTCGTCCGCGACCGCGCCGACGTCTGCCTGATAGGAAACCACGACCTGGCCGTTCTCGGCCGTCTCGACCTCGAGGACTTCCAGCCCGACGCGGTCGCGAGCGCGCGCTGGTCGATGGAGCTACTCCAGCCCGAGGCACGCTCGTACCTGGAGTCGCTGGCGCCGAGGGGGGAGCGCGAGGGCGTCGGGCTCTACCACGCGAGCCCGCGCGACCCGATCTGGGAGTACGTGCTCAGCCCGGCCGTGGCCTGGGCCGCCATCGCGGCGGCGCCTGAGCGGCTCGTTCTCGTCGGGCACAGCCACGTCGCCCTTCGCTTCACCTCCGAGGGCGATCTCGGCCTGGCTCCCGACGGGACGGAGCTGGAGCTCGCCGAGGGCCGCTGGCTCCTCAACCCGGGCTCGGTGGGGCAGCCCCGCGACGGCGACCCGCGCGCCGCCTGGCTCCTTCTCGACCTCGGCGGGGGCCGCGCCTCGTTCCGGCGCGTTCCGTACGAGGTCGAGCGGACGCAGGAAGAGATCCGGGAGGCGGGCCTGCCGGAGGCCCTCGCCGTCCGCCTCGCGCACGGCGTCTAGCCAGGCTAGTCCGTCTCGTCGTCCTCGGGCTCTTGGGACTCGCCCCCGTCGGTTTCGTCGGCGCTCTCCGGCTCGTTCTCCTCCTCCTCGGCTCCCTCGGACTCCTCTCCGTCGTCCGACCCCTGGCCGTTCTCCGATTCCTCGGCCACGTCCTCGCGCTCGCGGGCCTCGTCCTCGTCTCCGCCCTCGCCTTCCTCGCCGGCTGAGGCGTGCTCGCGCTCCTCCTCGTCGTGGGAGGAGAAGGCGACGAGCCGCGGCAGCGTCCGCTCCGGAGCGGACGCCTCGGCCAAAGCTGCGGCGGTCACGGCGGGGACGGCCGTGCGCCCCGGGACGTCCGTGCCGCGCGGCTCCGCCGCGCCAACGCCCCCGACGACGACCACCGTGGCCGCGGCGCCGGCGAGCTTCGCAGCGGCGGGCAGGGAGAGAAGCTTGGCGAGAGCGCCCGACGCCCCGGAACCCGAGGCGAAGCCGGGCATCGCCTGCGCGAGCGACTCGCGCAACGCGAGCGGCAAGACCAGCGCGCCGGAGGCGAGCCGGGCCGGGCGGAGCTCGGCCTGGAGCCGACGCCGGGCGCGCACCAGGAGCGAGTCCACGGCGGACGGCGTGACGCCGAGGGCATGCCCCACCTCCTCGTGCGAGAGGCCGTAGAACTCGCGGAGCACGACCGCCTGCCGCTGGTGGTGCGGGAGCTCGGCGAGCGCCTCGCAAAGCGCCCCGATCTCCTCCCGCCGTCCGGCGAGGTGCTCCAGCTCGTCGGTCGGCCCCTCGTCGTCCCGGATCGGGACGAGGGGCGTCGCCATGCGGGCGCGTACGCGGGCGCGACACTCGTTGCGGGCGATCGTGCCCAGCCAGGCGGCCGGCTCACGCGGCTCCGCGCCGGTGAGCAGGCTGCGATAGGCGGAGAGGAAGGTCTGCTGGGCAGCGTCCTCCGCCTCCTCCCGGTCGCGGAGGAGCAGGCGGCAGACCCCGTAGACCATGCGCCCGTGCTCCTCGAAGAATGCGGCCACGCAAGCGCCGGCCGCCCTCTCGCCGGGGCGGCCGGCGACTCGGCGCGCGGGTGCCGACGCCATCGAGGCTAGTCGTCCTCCTCCTCGGACTCCTCGCCGCCCTCGTCGTCGTTCTCCTGCTCGTCGTCGGCCTCGTCGTCGTGCTCGGCCTCGTCGTCGTCGGCCTCGTTCTCGTCCTCCACCTCGGCGTCATCGTCGTCCTCGACCTCGGCCTCGTCGTCGGAGTCCTCGTGCTGGGTCTCGTCAGCCGGCTCTGGCTTGTCCTCGAGACCCTCGCAGGCGTCTTCGCGGGCCTCGAAGGCTCCTTCTTGCTCCTCCGTGAGCTCGCCGTCCTGCTGGGCCTCGAGCGCATCCTCCTCCGCCTCGACGGCCTCCTCGCAGGACTCCTCGGCGCTCGACTCGGCGCCCTGCTCGACCTCACAGGACTCCTGCTCGACCTCGGTGAGGTCGCCCTCGGTGGTCTCGAGGGCCGCTTCGCAGGCGTCCTCCTCGTCTTCGGCCGCGAGCACGGGGTCTCCGGAGTCCGGGTCGGCGAAGATGATCTGCTCGGCCCCCTCCGGGGCCGGTGCCTCCAGGGCGGCAGGCGCAGCGTCGCCGACCTCTTGGGCGACGACGCTCGTCGTCGTCGCGGCGGCGGCTCCGGTCGCGACGAGGAGCGCGATCTTCAGCCCGATCGGGGCTGCGAAGAGCTTCTTCAAAGTCATCGTTCGATCCCTTCCTCGTTATCGGCGCCCCGAGTCGGAGCGCTTTAACGAGCAGGAGGAACGAAAAAGGGAAAGTCTGCGCCCGCCGGCGAAAGATCCCTCAGGCGGGGGAGGGCGGGACTAGGAGGAAGCGACCTTCCCGCCGACGCCGACCTCGATGCCCTCGCGCTCGAGCGCGAGCTGCACCTCCTCGCGCGCCTTGAAGATCCGCCACTTGACTGTGGAGAGCGTGATCTCGAGCGCGTCTGCGATTTCCGTGTAGGAGAGCCCGACCACGTCGCGGAGGAGGAGCGCCATCTTCAGGTCGGGGTTGAGGAGCGCGACCGCGCGCCAGACGGCGTCGATCGCCTCGACGCGCTCCGGCGGCGCGTCCACGACCTCCAGCGGCGGCAGGTCGTCGAGCGCCACGATCGCGTGCGGCTTGCGCTCGCGCGCGCGCAGCTCGTCGAGGACCCGGTTCTTCGCAACCTGGAAGAGCCACGTCGTGAAGCGGCAGCGGAGCGAGAAGCCGCCGATTCCCTGGTAGATGCGCAGGAAGATCTCCTGCGTCAGATCCTCGGCCAAGGGCCGGTCGCCGACCATGCGCAGGACGTAGTTGAAGACCGGCGACTCATACGTTTCGAGGAGCTCCCGAAACGCCTGCTCATCCCCACGCTGGGCCCTACGAAGAAGGAGATGATCAGGTTGTGGCAGTGGCACGCTCGTTCCCGGGCCGCGCGGTGGCGTGAGTATAGCCCCAGGTTTAGACGATACGGACCAGGTTCCTCCCGGTC
The DNA here is from genome assembly GCA_050697715.1 of Gaiellaceae bacterium. Lineage (GTDB taxonomy): Bacteria > Actinomycetota > Thermoleophilia > Gaiellales > Gaiellaceae > DASQWP01. Next base: position 1,338 of record JBOHAJ010000107.1, on the reverse strand, counting down.
ATCCCCTCGGCGGGGGGAATCCCGAGGAGCGCGAGGCACGTGGGCGCGAGGTCGGCGAGCGCGCCCTCCTCCACCCCCGCGCCCTGGATCGTGACGACGAGCGGCACGGGATTCGTCGTGTGGGCGGTGTGGGGGCTCTTCCCGTCCTCCTGGAGGAGCTGCTCGGCATTGCCGTGGTCCGAGGTGACGAGGCAGACGCCGCCGGCGGCACGGACGGCCTCGACCACCTCTCCGAGGCAGCGGTCCACCGCCTCGACCGCCTTTACCACCGCGGGGATCACGCCCGTGTGGCCCACCATGTCGGGATTGGCGAAGTTGACGATCGCGAAGCGGTAGCCGTCGCCGACCTCCGCGCAGAACCGGCGGGTCACCTCCGGCGCCGACATCTCCGGCTTGAGGTCGTACGTCGCCACGTCCCGTGGGGAGGGCACGAGGATGCGTGTCTCCCCCGCCCACTCGTCCTCGCGCCCCCCGTTGAAGAAGTAGCTCACGTGCGCGTACTTCTCCGTCTCGGCCACGTGGAGCTGCCGAGCGCCGTGTTCGGCGAGCACCTCGGCCACGGCGTCCTCGACGTCCTGCTCCTCGAAGACGACGGGGCAGTCGAAGACGTGGCGGTAGCGGGTCATCGTCGTCAGGTCGTAACCGGCCTCGAGGAGCTTCTCCGAGAGCTGGCGCGCGCGGTCGGGCCTGAAGTTGAAGAGGATGGCGGCGTCTCCAGCCGCCAGGCGCGGACCGGGCAGGACGACCGGCTCGACGAACTCGTCGGTTACTCCCCGTGCGTAGCTCGCCTCGATCGCCGCGACCGGGTCGTCGGCCTGCTCGTCCTCCCCACGCGTGATCGCGGCGAGCGCCCGCTCTGTTCGCTCCCAGCGCTTGTCCCGGTCCATCGCGTAGTAGCGGCCGGAGACGGTGACGATGCGCGCCCCTTCGGCGACGAGCTCGGCGAGGTCGCTCTTCGCCGAGGTCGGGGAGACGTCGCGGCCGTCGGTGAAGGCGTGGAGGAACGTTCGCTCCTCCATCCGCTCCCGGCGGGCCAGCTCCAACAGAGCTCGGACGTGGTCGATGTGCGAATGAACCCCGCCGTACGACACCAGGCCGAGGAGGTGGACGTTTCCTCCGCGTTCGCGCGCACGGGCGAACGCGCCCGTCAGCGCCTCGTTCGTGAAGAAGTCTCCGCGTTCGATCGCCCCGTTGACGCGCATCAGGTCCTGGAAGATCACGCGGCCGGAGCCGATCGTCAGATGGCCGACCTCCGAGTTCCCCATCTGCCCCGGCGGCAGGCCGACCGCCTCGCCTGACGCATCGAGAGTCGTGTGGGCGTACTCGCGCCAGAGGCTG
>JBOHAJ010000106.1:0-9471 GCA_050697715.1 Gaiellaceae bacterium | reverse complement strand
GTACGCTGGCTCCTGCGAGTCGCCCGAGGTCATGCCGGCCGTGACGACGCCAACGACCTGGTCCCCGAGCTCCTTCAGGATGACCGGATCGGTCATGAAGATGCCCCCCATGATCCTGTCCGAGAGGTTGCCGCGAAGCTGCCCGTACTGCTTCACGAAGGCGACGGTTCCGGTGCCGCCGACGCCCATGAAGAAGCCGTCGACGTCTTCCGGGATCTGCGTGATGTAGGAGGAGTAGTCCTCCTCGTTGAGGGGCGGCCAGAGCCGCTTGGTCACGTTTCCGCCGATGGAGCAGAACTCGGCCACGAACCCCGCGATCTGCGAGTAGGGGAAGTCGTAGTCGTCGCCGATCGTGACGACGTTCCGCCAGCCGAGCTCGTTGTAGGCGTAGTCGCCGAGCCCGGCCGTCCACTGGGTGCCGTCGTTGTGGAAGCGGAAGAAGTTCGGCGACCGCACCTTGAGCGTCGTGTCCTGTGCGCCCGAGATCCCGTTCACGAACGTGACTCCCGGCTGCTCCTTCGAGTAGTTGGCGACCGCGATGCCCTCGCTCCCGGAGAGCGGGCCGACGAGGATGTCGACCTGCTCCTGCTCGACGAGCCGCCGCGCCTCCTCGACCGCCTTGTCGGGCGTCGAGTCCGAGCCGCCGTACACGAGCTCGATCGGGTGCCCGGCGATGACCGCGTTCTCGACCCCGTCGGTCGGGTCCCCGCTGACGGCAGTCGCTCCGCGGTTGATCAGCGGCAGCATCGCTCCACCCCAGGTCTGGCCTTCGAAGGGCGCGAATGCGCCCTCGTTGTTCGCGAAGATGCCGATCTTGATCGGCTCGCCAGTCGCCTCGCCGCCGCCGCCCGTGTCGGTCGGCGCGGTTGCTTCGCCGTCCCCCTCGTCGTCGCCGCCACAGGCCGCGGCGGTCGCCGCCAGGGCGAGCACGAGCGCGGCGAGCAGGATCCAGAGCCGGTAGGGGCGGCCCTCTCCGCGGTCTCGCATCTCTCCTCCTTCTTTCGGATTCCACTGGTGTCCCGGCGAGTTGCCGGGACTACTCCACGAGGGGTGGTCAGTGCGCGTGGCGACCTCCTTGCATCTAGGGAACCTGTGGCGTCTCACCGGTCGGATGAGGCTCTTCGGTCAAGGGCACGGGCCCGGGCTCCTGGGCGGGCGGGCGGCCCCCCAGGCTGCGGGCGAGCACTCCGGTCGCGGACCCCCAGATGCCCATCAGCCCTCCCGGGGAGACGAGGACAATGGCGAGGAAGATCGCGCCGATGACCGTGTTGAAGCGCTCGCCCACGAGTTCGAGGCCGCGGGTCCAGTTGTCGAGGACCGCGAAGACGATCGCCCCCACCCAGGCCCCCTCGAGCCGGTAGAGGCCGCCGATCACCGCGATGATGAGGACGTCGATCGTCTGCCCGAGGGCGATCGAGCCGGGCGAGATGCGGGTGTTCCACCAGACCGAGAGGATCCCGGCGAGGCCGGCGATCAGCGCCCCCAGGCCGAAGGCGACCATCCGCAGGAGCGGGACGTTGTACCCGAGCGCGCGCATGCGCAAGGGGTCGTCCCGGACGCCCTGGAGCGCGAGGCCGAACGGCGTGCGCCCCAGGTAGCGAACGAGGACGTAGACGGCCGCGGACGCAGCGAGGGCGATGTAGAACAGGTTCGCGGGGTCCGTGACCGGGTTGGAGACGATGTCCGGGCGGTCGACGTTGTTCACGCCGCCGAATCCCGAGAGCTGCGTCACCTGGCCGAAGAAGTAGTACGTGAGGACGGCGAGGGCCAGCGTGAGCATGAGGAAGTAGATCCCGTAGCTCCGGCTTGCAATCGCGCCGAAGAAGAGCCCGAAGCCGGCGGCGACGAGGATGCCGACAAGGGTTCCCAGCCACGGGTTCCAGGCGACTGTCGAGCCGCCGTCGGCCTGGACGAGGTTGCCCATGGTGAAGCCGGCGATGCCGTAGAGCGCGACTTGCCCGAGCGAGACCATGCCGACGTACCCGGCGAGGAAGATGAGGCTGGCCGCGGCGATCCCGAGCCAGAGCGCCTTCGTGAGCACCTGGCTCAGGTAGAAGTCGGTGAAGAGGAGCGGGGCGAGGACGAGCACGAGCACGAGGGCCAGCCCGGGCCCCCACCAGAGCGCACGTTCCAGGTTGAGGACCGTCCGCGTCACGCCGGCCTCCCGAAGAGCCCGAGCGGCCGCACGGCGAGCACGAGCACGAGGAGCCCGAAGACGAGCAGCACCGAGTAGTTCGTGTAGCCCTCGGGCAGGTAGACGTCTCCGAAGGAGTCCACAAGGCCGAGCGCGAGCGCGCCGATCGCCGCGCCTCCGAGACTGCCCATGCCGCCGATGATGACGACGATGAGCGAGGTGAGGAGGTACTGCGTGTCGTTGGCCTTGTCGACGGAGATCATCGTCCCGCCGAGGACGCCGCCGAGGCCGGCCAGCACGGCGCCGAGGAAGAAGGCGCTCGCGAAGACGAGCTGGATGTTGATGCCAAGGGCGGAGACCATCTGCCGGTCGTCGACGCCCGCCCGCACGATCATCCCGAAACGCGTCCGCATGATCATTGCCCAGAGCCCGAGGCCGACGGCGATCGCCACGAGGAGCACGAAGATGCGGAAGAAGGGGTACGTGAGGCCGTAGACCTTGAGCTCGACGCTCTCGGGGAAGACATCAGGGGCCGCGATCTCCTCCGCGATGCCTCCGAAGTGGGCGAGGGCCTGGTCGGCGATGATGATCGAGATCGCGATCGTGATCAGCGCCTGCCGAAGATCCTGACCCTGATTCCAGCGCAGGAAGGCCTGCTGCATGAGCAGGCCGATGGCCGCCACCCCCAGCGACGCGACGACGAGCGGGATGACCCAATCCCCGATGCCTGCCGCCGAGGTCCCGAAGGCGGAGGTCGCCTCGCCGCCGGTGAGCTTCTCCTGGAGCTCGAACGCGAAGAAGCCCGCAAGCATGAAGAGCGAGCCGTGGGCCATGTTCACGACGCGCATGAGCCCGAAGATGAGCGTGAAGCCGCTTGCGACGACGAAGTAGAGCCCTGCGAGCGTGAGGCCGTTCAGGCCGACGATGATGAAGGTGCGCGCGTCGCCGGCGGCCTTGTAGCCGACCCATGCGAGGACGAAGGCGATGACCACCGCAATGAGTGCGCGCGTCGCGATCGCAAGGGGCGGGAGGGTGCCCAGACGGGTCCGCCAACCTGGCTCGGCCGCAGCGGTTGTCTGCACGCTCACGTGGAGCGCTCCGCTTGCCGCCGGCGCTTTGATCGTTTTTGAAGGGACACGATCAGTTTTGAAGGGTCGAACGTAACAGGCCGGTAGGGGACTTTCAATCCATCGTCCGGTAAAAGGCGCGCTCGCGGCTCTCGAGGCGGGGAATCGCCTCGTTCTTGATGTAGCGCTCGAAGTGCTCGGTCGCCTGGTGAGCCTCGTAGCCCGCCTCGTCTTCGTACTGCTCGTAGAGGAAGAAGACGCGCGGGTCGTCCGGCGAGCGGTGCGCCTGGTAGAAGAGACAGCCCAGCTCCTGCCGTGACGGCGGTCCCATGAGCTCGAGAAGCTCGCGGATCTGCTGCTCCTCACCCTCCTTGCAGCGATAGGTCGCGGCCACCACGTACGCCATGTCGTCTATGCCCCCTTTCGTCCGATCCTGTTGCGGAGGACACCGATTCCCTCGACCTCCAGCTCGACTACGTCCCCTTCCTGGATCCAGCGGTCGAGCTCGAGGCCCGATCCCCCGGCGGCCGTGCCCGAGCCGAGCACCTCGCCTGGATAGACGGTCTGCGCCTGTGAGGCGTAGGCGATCAGGTCGGCGAACGTGTGGTGCATGCTCGCCGACGTGTCCTCGCCCCACACCTCGCCGTTCACGCGCACTATCATGCGCACGTTCGTCCCGTCCAGCTCGTCGGCCGTGGCGATGCACGGGCCGAGCACGTTCGAGCCGTCCCAGTCCTTTGCCTTCGCCGGGCCCATGCCGATGGGGAGCTCCCGCGTCTGCACGTCGCGGGCGGACACGTCGTTCCAGATCGTATAGCCGAAGACGTAGTCCATCGCCTCCGCCGCGGGAATGTCCTTGCCCTCCCTCCCGATCACGATCGCGAGCTCGAGTTCGTGGTCGAGCCGGTCGGTGTAGGCGGGCCAGGGGATCGTCTCTTCTGGGCCGATCACCGTGTCCGGCAGCCCCTTGTAGTAGGCGGGGACGTCGAACCATTCGTCCGGGATCGGCCGGCCGAGCCGGCCGAGGGCGTTGTGCAGGTGTCCTTCGAAAGTGAGGAAGTCGCGCAGCGAGCGCGGTCGCAGCGGCGCGAGCAGGCGCGCCTCCGGCACCCGCGTACGCTCGCCGGCCGGGGCTCCCTGCTCGATGAACGCGACCATGTCGCCCTCAAAGCCGAGGTCGACGACCGAGCCGTTCTCGAGCGCCCCCACGCGCGGCCCTTGTCCGGCGTCGTACGCGACGAGCTTCATCGCTTGACCTTCACGCCCGCGCGAGGAGTCTCGAAGGCCTCTACCGGGTCCGTCCGGCCTGACCAGAGGCGCTCGAACATGGCCACCGTCGCATCGGCGAATGCCGGGTCGTTGATGTTCGCATCCACCTCCTGGAGACGAATGTCGGGCCGGAGCGTTTGCCGAAGGGAGGCGAAGAGGGCGCCGTCCACCGCTGGGTCGAGCCAGGGTCCGCCGGGGGCCGAGTACTTGGACAGGCCGCGAAGTGGCACGAGGATGCCGGTCGGCGCCGTCGCGGCATTCACCTTCTCGGCCAGTATGCGGCCGACTCGCGCCGCCTCCTCAGGCGTCAGGCGGACGGCGCTGACGCTCGGGTTGTGCACGATGAGGCGCCGCTCGGGAGCCCGGAAGGCGGCGGGAATCGTGTTCTCGGGCCCGAAGTTGAGGACGTCGAGCGCGCCCGGGACGATCACTTGGGGAACGCCGCGTCGGCCGGCGGCCTCGAGGCGATGAGGCCCGGCGTCGAAGATCCCGCCGAGCTCGTGGTCGGTGAGCTCGCTCGTCGTGTAGTCGACGACCGCGTCGATCATCCCTTCCTCGACCATCTGCTCCATCGCCCGCCCGCCGGAGCCGACCGCGTGGAAGACGATCGTCTCGAAGCCGCGCTCCTCGAGCGCGGCCTGAATGCGAACGACGCCGGGAGTCGTGACTCCGAACATGGTGATCGCGACCAGGGGCCGGCCGCTCTCCTCGTCGGCCCGGGCGCGCCCGTGGGCCATGCCCGCGATCGCGTCGGCGGCGTTCGCGAGGATGCGTCTCGAGACGCGGTTCAGCCCGGCCACGTCCGTCACCGAGTGGAGGAGGCAGATGTCGCTCGTGCCGACGAAGCGGCTGACGTCGCCGGACGCCATGGTCGAGACGAGCAGCTTTGGAACTCCGAGCGGCAGTGCGCGCATTGCTCCGCTGATGACCGTCGAGCCGCCGCTCCCGGCGAGGCCGAGGATCCCGTCGCACCGTCGCTGCTCGTGGAGGGCTCGCACGAGATGCGCCGCGCCCCGCTCCATCGTGGCGAGGGCGACGGCGCGGGTGTCGCTCCCCTCCCGCGAGAAGCGGAGCTCCTCGAGTGGGGCGCCGCCCGCGCGCGCGACCTCGGCGGCGCTCACGTCGGGCGCGAAGCCGGGCTCGCCGAGGACGCCGAAGTCCACGACGTAGGGGCGGATGCCGCTGGTCGCGAGGCGGTCGCGGACGAACTCGTACTCGCGCCCCTTCGTGTCGAGCGTGCCGAGGAGGACGACGGTGGGGTACGGCTCAGCCACGCTTGGAGTCGGCCGACGGGACACGGGACGGATGGAGCGCCTTGAACGCCCGGACGACCTCCTCGATCGCACGCTCGACTGGTAGCCGTTCGATCGAGGAAGCGCCCAGGTAGCCGTGCACGGGCGTCTGCTCCAGCACGACACGGACGCTCTCCGGGTCTTCGAACGGGCCGCCGTGCGCGACGACGAGAACATCGTCCCGTACGCTCGTGGCGGCGTCGTACATGGACTTCACCGCTCGACACGCCTCGTCCAGAGGCATCGCCTCGCCAGCGCCGACGTAGCCGCCCGTCGTGAGGCCCACATGCGCCCCGACGATGTCGGCGCCCGCCTTGCTCATCGCCTTCGCCTCCTCCGGCGTGAAGACGTACGCGACCGTGAACACGTCCCGCTCGGCGCACATGCGCACGAGCTCGATCTCGCGCGGGTAGCCGAGTCGGGTGGCGTCGATCTGCGCTCGGAAGACGCCGTCGTAGAGCCCGGCGGTGGGGACGTTCGTGATCCCGGAGAAGCCGAGCTCGACCATCTCGTCGATGAGCCTGCTCGGGTCGCGGTAGGGGTCGGCCGCGCCGATCCCGCCGATCACGGGCGTGTCCTCGACGACGCCGAGGATCTCTCGCCCGAGCGCGAGCGTGATCGCGTTCGCATCCCCGTAGGCCAGGTACCCGGCAAGCGAGCCGTGCCCGGCCATACGGAAGGGTCCCGTGTTGTAGACCATGATCAGGTCGATGCCGGCGCGGTCAGCCGCCTTTGCCACGAGCCCGATGCCGGCGCCACCCATGACGATCGGCTCGCCGCGGGCGAGCACGGCTGCGAACCGCTCGTGGATCTCGCTGCGGGTAAAGCGCCTCATTCTTCCCAGGGGTGGACGATCACCTTGAGGGCACCGTCCCGACGTTCGGTGAACGCGCGATAGGCCGCGGCAAAGTCGCGGAGCGCGAAGCGGTGCGTGATGAGCTCGTCGGGGCGGATTCTCCCTGCGGCCACGAGCGCGATCGCCTCCGGCATCTCACCGGCCGCGGCGCGCACGCCGACGATCTCGAGCTCGTCGAGCACGATCTTCTGCAGCGGGATGCGGGCGTCCTCGAGCGGGATCCCGATCACGGCCACGCGCCCGCCCCGGCGCAGCATGGCCGCGCACTGCCCGACCGCGGCCGGGTCGCCGGAGCATTCGAGGACCACCTCCGCGCCCAGCCCTCTCGTCAGCTCCCGTACGGTCTCCACGGGATCGTCCCGCGTGAAGTCGACAGTCTCGCTGCCCAGCGCAGCCGCCTTGGCGAGCCGCCCGCCCCGGCCGACGACGATAACGCGGCCTGCGCCCAGCGCCCGGGCGCACTCCGCCACGAGGAGGCCCATGACCCCGGGACCGACCACGACGACCGTGTCGCCGGGAGCGTGGCCGCCTCGCTTGACCGTGTGCAGAGCGATCGACGTCGGATCGAGCATTGCGGCCTCGTCCCAGCCCAGGGAGTCGGGAATGCGGAAGACGCTCTTCAGCGAGTGGACGACGTAGTGCGCGTACGAGCCCTGCGTGTAGTGCCCGTACTGGCGGTGCACCCGCTCGTCGCCGTAGTTCTCGCAGAGGTTGTAGCGGCCCTCGACGCACTTACGACAGACGCCGCAGCCGGCGTGGGAGGTGCCCGCCACGCGGGTACCGACCGTCCAGCCGAAAGCCTCCGCGCCCGCACCGACCTCGACCACCTCGCCCGACCACTCGTGCCCGGGGACGAAGGGGAAGCTCTTCGGCCAGAAGCCGGGATAGTCGCCTTGGATGATGTGCGGGTCCGTACCGCAGATGGCGACAGCGCGGACCTTGCAAAGCACCTCGTTCGGACCTGGCGCGGGGCGGGGGACGTCCTCGACGGAGAACCGGTTGGGCTCATGGACGACGAGGGCGTCCACTAGCCGCGTCCCTCCCCGAGGCTCCGCGCGACGAGCTGCTTGTGTTCCACAGACACAAGCCGTTCTTCCGCTCCTCGTGCGGCGATCTCCCTCGGAGGGGCGGGTCGGACTTTGTGCGCGTGGAACACAAGCATTTGGTCAGACAACCGCCGCGGGGTCGATCATCGAGCCCGTCGCGCCCCGGATCTTGAGCGGGAGCGCGACGAAGAGAAACTCGTACGCGCGGTCGCGGGCGAGCTCCTCGAGGTCGAGGCTCTCCATGATGTAGATCCCGTGCTCGATCAGGAGATGCGTGTGCACCGGCTGGGGGTTAGACGGCGTTCCAGGCTCGGGCGCGGGCTGGACCTCGTACGTCTCGGTGTCCGAGCCGGTGGCGTGAACGCCGCAGTCCGCGAGCCAGCGCGCGGCAGAGACATCCGGGCCGGGCCCGCGGTGTGCCGCCATTCTCTCGGAGTCGGGCCAGTGCTGCATGTAGCCGGTGCGGACGAGGACGACGTTCCCCTCGCGCGGCTCCTCGATCCCCTGCGCGCTCCCGGCCGCGCGGAGCTCCTCGGCGCCGACGGGCTCGCCCCTCCCGAGGGACGCGACGCCGCGGAAGCTCGGGACGTCGTAGAGGAGGCCGCGTGCCCAGAAGGGCGGGAGCTCGCTCGCGTCTCCCTTGAGCGGGCCGAAATCCCCGAGGTCCGTGCGGGCGGAGCCGCCGAACCACCGGTCATCCTCCCCGACCGTCATGTGGGCGCGCGCGTCGATATGCGCGCCAGTGTGCGTCGTCCCGAGGACGATCTCGCTCATGTAGCCAAGCCCCGCGTCGTTGTCGGGGCCCCACGGCTGCTCCTTCGTTGCCCGCAGGCCCTGTGGAGTCCGGTAGCCGAGCACCTCGAATTGCGGGTGCCCCGGGAAGAGCGGCATGCCTCGGAAACGCTCGCGGGCGAGCGAGTAGATGCGCCCCTCACGCACGAGCCGCGTCGCTTCGAGCACCCTGGAGGCGACGAGGCTCAGAGGCCGACCTTTGGCCTATGAGCCGGGGGAGGGGGTGTGGGGGAACCGGGAGGTTCCACCAAGGAATCAAGCCGAAGGCGAGCAACGCTCACGCCGCTGCTCTCCGGACGGCGTCGACGATCTTCACGTAACAGCCGCACCGGCATAGGTTGCCCGAGAGGGCCAGCGCGATCTCCTCGTCGCTCGGGCTCTGGACCTCCTCAAGGAGGCGGACCGCGGTGAGGATCATGCCGGGCGTGCAGTAGCCGCACTGGAAGGCGTGCGCCTCGATGAAGGCGCGCTGCACCGGATGCTGGCCGCCCAGGCCCTCCACCGTCGTGATCTCGCGCCCGGCGGCGAGCGGCGCGAGCGTGAGACAGGTCGAGATGGGCTCGCCGTCCACGAGCGCCGTGCAGGCGCCGCAGACGCCGATCCCGCATGTCGGCCGCACGCTGTGCAAGTCGAGCTCGCGCCGCAGGACCTCGAGCAGCGTCTCGTCGGCGCGGACGTCGAGCTCTGCGGCCACCCCGTTCACCGTGCACGAGATCCTCAAGTTCGCACCCCCTGGCGCTCGTCGACCGCGGCGAGGACGGCCTCGGCGCTGATTGGAAGCTCTCGAACGCGGAGACCGAGCGAGCCGAGCGAGTTGCCCACGGCCGCTGGCACGGGGGGGAGTGCCGTCTCGCCCAGCCCGTGCACCGCGGCGCCCTCGTGCTCGATGAGATCGTGGGTGAGCGTGGGCACATCGGCGAAGGACGGGATTTCGTAGTCGGAGAGATTGGCGTTCGTGACCTGCCCGTCGGCGAAGTCGATCGCTTCGAAAAGCGCGGTTCCGAGACCCATGATC
>JBOHAJ010000105.1:0-5660 GCA_050697715.1 Gaiellaceae bacterium | reverse complement strand
CCCGCGCTCGGCCCACGAGACGGCGAAGAGCCTCATACCCGGCATCGTGCACGGCGGCCGCGTTGCCGGGCGGGGAGGATCCGGTGACGTTCTGGGTTATCCGGTCAGCGCACCGGCTCGTGCTCCGCGACGGCGTCGGCCCGGCCCCAGCGGCCCGGAACGCCGCGCAGCTCGAGCCGGGAGATCCCGTCCGGCAGCACCGGGTCGACCGAAAGGTCGTCGCCGTCCGGCTCGAGCCCGAGCAGCACACGCAGGAGGAGCAGCGGCGTCCCCGTCGCCCAGGCCTGCGGGCTGCACGCCGACGGATACTCGACCGGGAAGTTGGTGCGACTGCGCTCGTAGCCGGCAAACGTCTCAGGGAGCCGGTAGTCGAACAGCGCGGCAGCCTCGAACATCGCCTGCGCGATCTGCGCCGCCTCCTCGTGGAAGCCGTACCGGGCCAGTCCGGCCGCGATGAAGGAGTTGTCGTGCGGCCAGACGGTGCCGTTGTGGTATTCGATCGGGTTGTACGGTCCCTCGCCCTCGGCCATCGTCCGCACGCCCCAGCCTGAGAAGAGCTTGTCCCCCATGAGCTGGCGAGCGACCGCCTCCGCCTTGTCCTCGTCGGCGATTCCGCTCCAGAGCAAGTGGCCCGCGTTCGACGTGAGGGTGTCCACCGGGCGCTTGTCCCCGTCGAGTGCGACCGCGAAGTACTCGCGCTCGGGCACCCAGAAGTCCTCGTTGAAACGTTTCTTGAGCCGCGCCGCCTCGGCCTCGAGCCGGTCGGCGAGCTCCTCGTCCCCCCAGACCTCGCGCGCGAGCCGCGCGCTGCGCACCTTGGCGTCGTAGACGTAGCCCTGGATCTCGCAGGTTGCGCGCGCGGGCTTCGCCAATGTCCCGTCATTCCAGATGATCGAGTTCCAGGAGTCCTTCCAGCACTGGTTCTCGAGCCCGGTCTCCTCGTTGCGGCGCTGATACTCGACGTAGCCGTCGCCGTCGCGGTCTCCGTAGCGTTCGATCCACTCGAGGGCTGCGCGCGCGTTCGGCTCCAGCGCGCGCACCAACTCCACATCGCCCGTCCAGCGCTCGTACTCGTCCAGGACGACGAGGAAGAACGGCGTCGTGTCGGCGGCGCCGAAGTAGGGAGAGTGGGGCCGCTCGCCGAAGTGCGTCAGCTCGCCGAAGCGGATCTCGTGCAGGATCTTGCCCGGCTCCTCGTCGCGAAAGTCATCCACCTTCGTGCCCTGCCGGGCGGCGAGCACCCGCAACGCCGTTCGCGCGAGGTCGGGCGTGAACGGGAGGGACTGGTAGCTCGTGATCAGGCTGTCTCGGCCGAAGATCGTCATGAACCAGGGCAGGCCGGCCGCGGGGAGCGACTCGCCGGGGAAGAGGATCGAGTAGAAGCGGAGCGCTGCCAGGTCGACGAGGCTCTTGCGGTAGACGTGCTGCACCTCGTCGGAGTCGCAGGAGAGGGACGGCGCCTCCTCGAGCCACTCGTCGAGCGTGACCGCCATGTTCGGCCGCGCCTCGTCGTGGTCGTGGTCGTACTTCACCGTCTCGACCTCCTCGTCGACCACGGGGCGCACGTCGATGCAGGTGCTCCACTCGCCGTGGCCGGGGATGGTGAGGCGGAAAAGGAAGCCCTCCTTGCTCACCTCGGGCCCTTCGCCGGCCGAGATGCGGGTCTCGCGCACGAAGTCCTCGCGGCGATAGCCGAGGACGAGTTCGTCGCCGCGCACCTCGCGGTAGGTCTCGCCCTTCTTCTCGAGCGCGTCCTTGACCTCGAAGAGGTCGGCGAAGTCGGAGTCGGCTTCCAGTCGAACCTCCACCTGCACCGGCTCGGCCCGGTGGTTCACCAGCGTGACGTCCTCGTGGAACCCCTCGCCGACCTTGCGCTTGCGCATGACGGAGAGGTACGGGTTCTCGTAGATCGAGCCCGTCGGCGGATAGAGGAAGAACTGCGCGGCGAAGTAGTCGACATTCTCCGTGGAGAGGACCTCGAGCTCGCCGTCGCCGACTCGCAGCGACCAACGCGAGAGGAAGCGGGTGTCGCGGTAGAAGAGCCCGTGCGGCTCGTCCGGCGACGCGGCGATGTCGCCACGGCGGTCGCTGACGACGAACGTGGAGCCGTCGAGGATGCTGACCGTCTCACTCGTTGCCATCAGGGTTCCTTTCCGGCTCGGTGCGCCAGGTCTCGCCGCGGCACATGGGACAGGGAGGGAGAGGGCGCGCGTTCACGCGGATGCCGTAGCCGCAATCGGCGCAGACGAGGGTCTGCTTCGAATCGGCCTGCGCGGCCGCGTCGGGAGCTGCGCTCATGGGCCAGCCCTCTGGCCGATGAGCGGGTGGAAGGGGTGTGGGGGAACCGGGAGGTTCCTCCACCGTCTCGAAGAAGGGGGCTCGTGGGAACGCTGACGCGTCGGGAATGACACGGAGCGAGCGAAGGCGAGCGACGTCACGAACGCGCCTCCTCCAGCTCGGCCTTCATCATCGGGTGGGCGAGGTGGTCCATCATCGTCCCGGGGGTGCCGTTCGGCAGTGCCCGCAGTGCGGCGCCGAAGGCCTCCGAGAAGGTCGGGAACTGCGCGATCGTGTCCTTGAGGACCGGCACCGGGATCTCCGCGCGAACGGCGAGGACGGCGGTGTGGATCCATTCGCTCGCCAGGGGCGCGACCGCCCAGGCGCCGATCATCACGTCGCGCTTGGAGTCGACGACCACGCCGAACTTCCCGTGCGGCTTCTCCTGGAAGGTGTAGGGGCGGGCGATCGACGACGGGAGGTCGATGACGACGCTCAGCGGCTCGAAGCCCTGCGCGCGCGCGTCTTCCTCGGTCGTGATGCCGACCGCGGCCACCTCCGGATCGGTGAACGTCACCCGCGGCACGGCGCGGTAGTCGGCCTTCGCCGGGCGGCCGAGGATGTCCGTCGCGGCGATGCGGCCCTGGTACTTCGCCACATGGGTGAAGGCCGCGATTCCGGTCACGTCGCCGATCGCCCAGACGCCGTCCTGGGCGCGGCAGCGGTCGTCCACCGTGATGCCGCGCCTCGTCGGCTCGATGTCGACCGTTTCGAGGCCGATGCCCTGCGTGCGCGGGCGCCGTCCCACCGCGACGATCACGATCTCGCCGCCCGCCTCGGAGCCGTCGACGAGCTCGACGACGCGCTCCCCGCCGTCGCGGCGTACCGCCTGCGCCTGGCTGCCGAGACGGATGTCGATGCCGTCGCCGGCGAGGATCTCGTAGAGGTAGTCGCCGATGTCGGGCGCCTCGCGCTCGGCGAGCCGCTCCGCCCCCTGCCCGAGTGTGACGCGCGAGCCGAAGCGGGCGAGGAAGTGCGCCCGCTCGATGCCCACGGCTCCGCCGCCGATCACGACAGCGCTTTCGGGGATCTCGGTCAGCTCGGTCGCTTCGCGGTTCGTCCAGTAGCCGGCTTCCGCGAGGCCGGGAATCGGCGGCACGACGGCCTCGGAGCCGGTTGCGACGATGATCGCCTCGCCCTCGAGGACGCGGCCGTTTGCGTCCACCCGGCCCGGGCCGGCGATCCGGCCCCACTCCTTCACGACCGTGATGCCGCGCTCCTCGTAGCGCGCCACCTTCTTGGAGTCGTCGTGGTTCGAGACCATGTAGTCGCGATACGCGGAGAGCTCCGGCCATTCGAGACCGGGTGTCATGACCCCGGCGGCTCGCATGGCCTTGCCCTGCAGCTCGGTCGGGCGGAGAAGCGTCTTGGTCGGGATGCAGCCCCAGTTCGAGCACTCGCCGCCGATGAGCTCGCCCTCGACGAGGGCGATCCGGAGACCCTCTTTCGCGAGCGTGTTGAGCGCGACCTCGCCGCCGGGGCCGCCGCCCAGAATGATCGCGTCGAACGTGTCGCCGGCCGTCATCGCGAGACCCTCCTCAGCAGCGCGTAGCCGGCAGCCGTTCCCGTCCCGTAGACGAGGTGGTAGGAAACGTCCTTGGCGATCGACTTCGCGGGATACTGCCACGGCGGCTTGTAGAGGCCCATGGGGACGAGCGTCGCGTACGACTGGGCCCAGACGCCGAGGCCGAAGAGAGGGCCGGTCAGCGCCGGCTTCGCCGAAACCCTTCCCTGAACGAGGCCGTACGCCGCGCCCATCGCGGTGCCGAACCCCCAGTGCACGGCGTTCGTGAAGAAGTGGATGCGCTCAGGAGGCACGTCCCGCCGGAGCACGGTCTGCACGAGCAGCCGGCCGACGCGGGCGGGTGCCGGGGCGTGTTCCCATGGGTCCTCCTCGCCGGCCATGTGCTTCACGGTCATGGATCGCTTGAGCCTCGCCACGGTTTCCTGCCAGGCAGTCATGAAGCCTGTCCCGATGAATCCCGCGCCGACGCCGATGGCAAGCGCGCCGAGGGGGCTGAGTTTCTTGTTCATGTCGAGCTCCTTCCGTGTCAGGCTTGGAGAGGGGCGCGCGCGAACAGGACCGAGAACGCGCGGCACCAGATCACAACGGTCGAGTAGCGGTCCAGATCGACGTCTCCGGAGATCTCGTACTGCTGGTTGCCCCGGTTGCCCTTCAGACCTCCCAGGTCGAGGAAGTCGTCGACCTCGTCTTCGGTCGTCGCCGGCCCTGCGGCGAGGTAGACGCGGAGATCGGGGCCGTTGTCGACGTCGAAGTTCGTCAACGTGAGGACGCGGCCGCCTTCCGCAAGCTCGATCGCCTGCGCCCTGCCGGCCGCCGAGTGGCGGACGGACTCGAAGCCCCCGGCCCGCAGGAGCACGTTCTGCGGCTCGGCGGATTCCCCGGCCGACTGCCCGGCGCTCTGCGCACCCTGGGGCGCCGGCGCGGCGGTCGCCACCTGCTCGTCGACGACCTTGTCCATGAAGACCGACATGCTCAGGTAGCCGCCGATGACGGCCGCCGTGACGACGTAGGCGCCGAGCACGGGCCAGCGAAAGATCCGGCTGCGGAAGGCGATCGCGACGGCGATCAGCCCCGCGAGCACCATCCAGGCCACGGTGAGCAGCATCGCGAGCGCGAAGTCGTTCGTGATCACCGCGCCGGTCAGCCAGATGCCAGCGAGCACGACGACCACGGTCACCGGGATGGAAACCAGCCGCAGCGCGAGCAGGGTGCGCGATGGGATCACGTCCTTCCTGTCTTGCGGCCGCAGCCGACGTTACGCGGCTCCAACCTGTAACGCGCGCCCGCCCGTGGTGACCACGTGACATGCAATCGGCTCGCGTAGAGCCCAGGGCTTCGCGCGCCGTCGATCACCCGACGGCAACGAGGATCCCTTCGCCGCAACCGGCCCATGCCGGCTTCCACTGGCGGATCTGGGGCGCCGAGGCCGTGGGCACCGCGCTGCTCGTCCTCGGCGCGCTCTCGGCGGTGGCCCTCGTCCTCGGGGACGGCTCGCCGGTCCGCGAAGCCCTGTCCTCGGAGTCCGTGCGCCTCCTCCTTACCGGGCTCCTCGTGGGAGGATGCGTAAGCCTGATCGTGATCTCGCCGCTCGGGCGGCTGTCAGGAGCGCACCTCAACCCGGCCGTGACCCTCGCCTTCAGGATCGTCGGGCGCGTCTCCGGACACGACGTCGTCGGCTACCTCCTGGCCCAGCTCGCGGGCGCCCTGGCCGGGGCGCTCGCGTTTCGGCTGCTGTGGGGCTCGGTGGCGCTGTCGGTGGACGGGGGCGTCACCCACCCCGCCGTCTCCACGCCTGCCG
>JBOHAJ010000104.1:0-4053 GCA_050697715.1 Gaiellaceae bacterium | reverse complement strand
TCGTAGTCGTGTCCTTGGCCGCCGCAGAAGAACCCATCCGGCAGGAGGCCATTCCGCGAGCCGCCGTGGCTCTGTCCGATGATCACCACGTCGTAGCCGAGGTCCTGGCCGGCGGCGATCTTCGTGGAGAAGAAGCAACCGCCTCGGGAAAAGACCACGGTCTTCTCCTCGCCGGCGGCGGCCGGGATGGTGCTGGCAGGCGGAGGAGACGGTTCGCCGGCCACCGCGTCCGGACCGGCATTCGGTCCGGCGGCGAGACAGCCGCGTCCGCCGAAGACCGTCGGCCCGCCGATCATGCCGTCCGTCCGGCTGGCGATCGTCGGGGTGAATCCGAACTCACCCGCGCCATACGGCCCGGCGTTCGGCCCGGTCGTCATGTCGAACTGCGTCCGGTACGGCGAGAAGTCCTCGTCCGTCGAGAGGATGAACTCGTTGTCCGCGTCCCAGTAGGACTGGTGGCTGTTCCCCTCAGGCGTTGCGAATTGCGGCATCAGCGGGTCGGGGAACCGGTAGTCGGAGTCCGTCACGAACGTCGGGTTGGCCGGATTGTCGATGTTGAGGAGCACCTGGCCGGCGTCCCAGTACGAGACGAGCAGGTAGTCGTGCCCATTGATCCGCTTGCCCTGCATGTCGTGGTGGAAGACCGTGTCGCCGTTGGCGTACGAGCCCTGCGCCCCCGGCCAGTCCTCGAGCCCTACTTCCGCCAGCATGAGGGGAGCCGCCGGGTTCGAGACGTCGAAGATGTCGACGTCCCTGAGGTCCTGGTTGTCCTGGAGGAAGGCGAGGACCCTGTCCTTGCCTCCAGCGAGGACGCCGCGCTGGACGAACAGCTGCGCGCTGTGCGTCGTGTGGTATGTCTGGTTCAGTCCCAACGGCGCGACCGACGGACTCGGGTCGCCGAAGTTCAGCGATAGCGGCGCCGGCGCGAGCGGGTTCGTGACGTTCCAGAGTGAGGCTCCGGAAGGCGCGAACTGGGTGCTATTACACGTCTCGTTGTTGTGGATGAGGATGTCGCCCGTGAACGACGGCGTCGAGGCGCGGACGACATGGATACCCTCGCCGACGAAGCTGTTCGGATGGGCCGCGATAAAGCCGACCTTTCGCGGGCTCGCCGGGTTCGAGATGTCGACCACGTGGACGCCCGTTCCCTGAGCGCCCGGCTGTCCGGCGCACTCGGGGCTGAACGCGTTCAGGTACGCATAGTTCCCGAACGCAGACACGTCCGCGATGCCGCCTTCGACGTTCGTCAGCTTCAGCTTCCCGACGAGCGCCATGTTCTTGCTTCCGGGCGGGAGGTGGCCCGGCCCGCCGGGATGAGGCTCGGCGGCCGGCGGCGGCCCGTCCTCGGGGTTCCACCCGATCGCGTGCGGTGGGATGCTCGATGCGGCCGAGCCGGACATGCCGAGCCCGACTCCCAACGCCGCGACGAGCACGAGAAATCGTGTTCGCATGACGCTCTCTCCCCTAACTCACGCTCTCCCCCTATGGGAGCGCTGTGCGTCCGGCAGCGTACACGGTGCTCGCCCGGGTTGCCGATAGTGCGAATCGTTACGGAACGAGGACGAGCTTCCTGCCGGCGCCTTCGGCCTGGCGGCGCCAGGCGTCGGCGACCCGCTCGAGCGGCACTTCCTCCACGTCCACGCGCACCTCGCCGCGCGTGGCCCGCTCGACGAGGCCGCGGTACTCGCGTGCGCGCACGTCTGCGGGGGCGGTGAAGTTCGAGTAGCCGAGGATCTCGAGCTGCTTCCCGCGCACGGCCGCAGAGGTGAGGGTGGCCGCCGGTCCTGCGGACTGCCCGATGTTGACGACGCGCGCGCCGGGGGCGGCGGCCCCGACCGCAGCCTCGAGGGGCTCGCCCCAGAGCGGATCGACGACGTACGTCGGGCCGTCGCCGCCACACGCGTCGCGAAACGCGGCGGTCAAATCCTCCTCGTCGAGCCGAACGGTCGCGTCAGCACCCACCTCTGCCGCACGGGCGAGCCCTTCGGGAGCCCGCCCGGCGGCGACCACGCGCCGCGCGCCCAGCAGCTTGGCCGCCTGCACCGCGACGAGCCCGACGGTGCCGGTCGCGCCCAGAACGAGCACGACGTCGTTCTCGCGTACGCGGGCCCGCCAGACCACGGGGAGCCACCCGGCCAGACCGGCGATCCCCAGCGCGCCGGCGAGCACGGGGTCGGCGTCGTCCGGAAGCGGGAGGAGGGCTTCCAAGGGTGCCGCGAGGAGCTGGGCCATACCGCCGTCCCGCCGCACGCCGAGCCCGCCCCCGTGCGCCCAGACGAGCTCCCTGGTTCCGGCGACCCGCCCGACGCACTCGCAGCCCGGCACGTACGGGAGCTCCGGGTGCCCGCCGTAGAAGCGCCCTGCGCCGACGGCGACATCGATGGGGTTGATGGGCGCCGCCAGCACTTCCATCAGCATCTCCCCCTCGCCGGGCGCCGGGTCGGGGACCTCGCGCGCTTCTGGAACGCGTCCGAGCTCGGAGACGACCGCCGCTCGCATCGAGTGGCGATTCTAGGGGGCTAGAGGTCGTACTCGGCGAGCCGGCGGACGCGCACGTCCGGGTGGATCGTCTGCCACGCCGCCAGGTAGGCCTCGAGCTCGCGGCGGGCGAGGTCCTCGGAGGGCGCGTCGGCCAGCGAGACGGTTAGCGTCTCGGGGCCCGAGCGCTCCGCCGAGCAGCGCGCGCGGCGAAGGAAGCCCAGGAGGTCGTCGACGAGCTCCGAGTCGCTGATCTCGACCTTCACTGGACGATGTCCGCGACGACGCCGGGATGGCGCGCGCGCCAGTTTGCCAGGTAGAAGCCGAGGTGGAGCGCCGCCTTCTCGGCCGTGGCCGCCTCCGGCACGCGCACCTCGACCGTGTCGTGTCCGGTCTGTGCCGCCGCGTAGTTGGCACGCTTCAGCGAGCAGACGAGGTCGTAGACGAACGCAGGATCGGAGACGTGAACCCTCATGGCCGCAAAAAGGCTCCCGATCTGAGTATGGATCCGGCGCGGGGAGCTTCAACTCCCCGAAAAGGCGGGATCGCGACTGGTCAGTCCTTCCTGCGGCAGGAGATGATGCCGGTGTGGTCGAGTTAGCCGAACGCAGCGTCCGCGTCTCGATGCTCGAGCTGTTCTTCGACCTCGTTTTCGTCTTCACCGTCACGCAGCTGACCGGCGTGCTCGTCGAGGGAGGCGACGCCGCGGCCGTCGCGCAGGTCGTCGTGATGCTGACCGTGATCTGGTATATGTACGGCGCCTACGCCTGGCTGACGAACGCGATTGCGGTCGACCGGCTGAAGCACCGCCTGCTGCTGATCGGGGGGATGGGCGGTTTTCTGATCGTGGCACTCGCCGTCCCCGAGGCGTACGACGGGGAAGGGCTCGCGTTCGGGCTCGGCTATCTCGCGGTAGTGGCGCTCCACGCCGGACTGTATGCGCGCGCCACGTCGGAGTCGGAGGCGCGCGCGATCCTCCGGCTCGCACCCTTCAACCTCGGCGCTGCTGCGGTCGTGCTCGTCGGCGGGGCGCTGGGCGGCGATGTGCAGTGGATCATCTGGGCCCTTGCTGGTTCGCTTATCTGGGTCACGCCCTGGTTCACGTCAATGGAGGGCTTCGTCGTCTCACCGTCGCACTTCGTCGAGCGCCACGGCCTTGTCGTGATCGTCGCTCTCGGTGAGTCGATCGTCGTCATCGGCGCGGGTGCCGCGGGGCTCGAGCTCGACGCCGGGCTCGTGCTCGTCGCGCTGCTCTCGCTCGCGCTCAGCGCATCGCTGTGGTGGACGTACTTCAGCCACGAGGGCGCCGTCGAGCGCGCCATGCACGAGGCGCCGGACGAGCGCCGTCCCGAGCTCGCCCTGGTCGGGTTCGGGTACTGGCACTACGGGCTGCTGCTCGGTGTCGTCGCCGTCGCGGCGGGCCTGAAGAAGGCGATCGGCCATCCGTACGACCCGCTCGAGGTTTGGATCGCGGTCGGGCTGGCGGCCGGCGCGGCGCTGTTCCTGCTCAGCGACGTCGGCTTCCGGCGGACGCTCGGAATCCCGCGGGGAGGCGCCCGGCTCGCGGCCGCGGCC
>JBOHAJ010000103.1:0-4570 GCA_050697715.1 Gaiellaceae bacterium | reverse complement strand
CGCTCGCCGCGGGACGGACGCTTCATCGAGATCGTCGGTCGCTACAACCCGCAGACGAACCCGTCCACGATCGACCTGGACGCGGACAAGATCAAGGACTGGATCGCCAAGGGCGCGCAGCCGACGGACTCGGTCAGGCGCCTGCTCAAGTCCCAGGGCGTCTAGGAGTACAAGTGGAGGAGCTGCTCGAGTATCTGGCCAAGCGGCTCGTGGACAAGCCCGACGAGGTGCGGGTAGTCAGGACCGAGCGAGACGGCGCAGTCGTCCTCGAGCTCCACGTCGCCGAGGACGACGTCGGCAAGGTCATCGGGCGGCAGGGCCGCATCGCCCGAGCGCTGCGCACGCTCGTGCGGGCGAGCGGTGGGCGGCGGCACGAGCGGGCCGTGCTCGAGATCGTCGACGGCCGTTGACAGCCGGGTTGCGCTGGGTCACGGTCGGACGAGTTGGTCGTCCGCACGGTCTGGCGGGCGCCTTCGTCGTCGAGGACGCCAGCGAGGATCCCAAGCGCTTCCGCCCCGGAGCGCAGGTGTACGTGGCGCGCGAGGCCGCCGTCGTCGAGGAGGCCAAGCGGGCGGGTGGCCGCCTCGTCCTGCGGCTCGACGTGGCCGCGCCGCGCGGGGCGGCGCTCGAGGTCCCCGCCGCGAAACTCCCCGCCGCGGAGGAGGGGAGCTTCTACGTCTTCGACCTCGTCGGGCTGGCCGTGGAGGAGGAGGGAGGCCGCGCCCTCGGACTGGTGCAGGACGTCGCCCCGGGCCTGGCGAACGATGTCCTCGAGCTCGACAGCGGAATCGCCCTTCCGATGGTGCAGGATTGCGTGCGGTCGGTCGATGTGGAGGGGGGCCGGATCGTCGTCGCCCCCGGCTTCGCCGACGAAAGCTAGGTTTCTGAGCCAGTGCAGATCGACGTCTTCACCCTGCTGCCGCACGCATTCTCCTGGCAAACGGAGCAGCGCCCGCTCGCGGCCGTGCTCGGCACGGAGCTCGAGCTCCGCTTCCTCAACTACCGGGATTACACGCCTCTGGCCGGAGGCCGAGTGGACGACGAGCCGTTCGGCGGCGGCGCGGGCATGGTGCTGCGCGTGGACGTCGTCTCTGCGGCGCTCGAGGCCGTCTACGGGGACCTCGGTGAACGGCGGGTCGTCGCCTTCACCCCGCAGGGCCGGCAGCTCGACCAGACGCTGGTGGAGGAGCTCGTGGAGGAGGAGGCGCTGACGCTTCTCTCCGCGCGCTTCGAGGGCTTCGACGAGCGCATCGTCGAGCACCTCGCGACGGACGCCGTCTCGATCGGGCCGTACGTCCTCTCGGGCGGGGAGCTGCCTGCCATGGTGCTCCTCGACGCGGTGGCGCGGCGCCTGCCCGGCGCGATTCGGGAGGAGAGCGGCGAGGTCGAGAGCTTCTCCGAGGCGCTCGAGGGCGGCTTCGAGTTCCCGCACTACACGCGGCCGGCCAACTACCGGGGCTGGCGCGTCCCCGAGGTGCTCCTCTCGGGCGACCATGCCCGCATCGAGCGTTGGCGCCTGGAGCGGAGCCGAGAGAGGTCGCTCCAGTGAAAGGGCCGGTCGACCGCCTCACGGCGTCCCTGCCGGCGCCGTGGGCGACGGCGATCGACTGGATCGTGACGATTGCGGTCGCCGTGGCGGCCGTCCTCGCCATCAAGCAGTGGGTCGTGAATCCCTACCGGATCCCGTCGTCCTCGATGGAGCCGACCCTCCACTGCGCACGTCCCGAGAGCGGCTGCCAGGCCGGCTATTCCGACCGGGTGCTCGCCAACCGCTTCATCTACCACTTCCGCGACCCCGAGCGGGGCGACATCGTGGTCTTCGAGACCCCTCCCGAGGCGCTCCAGCGCTGCGGCGCCGGCGGGACGTTCGTGAAGCGCATCATCGGACTTCCGGGTGACCGGCTCGCGCAGCGGGGAGGGGTTCTGCGCGTGAACGGGGAGCGGTTGCAGGAGTCGTACCTGAACGGAACCGCACCGGGTCCGGACTTTCGTCGCGTCGCCCTGGGGGAGGACGAGTACTTCATGATGGGCGACAACCGCGCGCAGTCCTGCGACAGCCGTGAGTGGGGAGCGGTACCGCGCGAGAACCTGATCGGCCCCGTCTTCGGCGTCTACTGGCCACCTCAGCGGATCGGCTTCCGCTAGCATTGGCGACCGGTCCGGCCGCGTTTTCTTCCCGTGATGACCACTCCGATCGACATCCTCGAGCGCAAGCAACTGCGGGACGACATCCCGCAGTTCAAGGCGGGCGACACCGTACGCGTGCACTTCCAGGTGATCGAGGGTCAGCGTCGGCGTGTGCAGGTGTTCGAGGGGACGGTCATCAAGCGCCAGGGCCCTGGCGTCCGCGAGACCTTCACGGTGCGCAAGAACTCGTTCGGCGTCGGCGTCGAGCGGACGTTCCCGGTCCACTCGCCCAAGATCGAGAGGATCGAGGTCGCCGCGATCGGCGACGTCAACCGCGCCAAGCTCTACTACCTCCGCTCGAAGGTGGGCAAGAAGGCGCGGGTCCGCGAGAAGCAGCGGAGCTAGTCGCCGACGACCGCGGGCGGCCGTCGCGAGGCAGGAATCGTTCGGCTCCACCCGCGACGAAATCCGTGCCGGCTTCCTGGCGGACCCGAGTCGGGAGTGTCGCGGGATTCTGTGAGTGCCGACGCAGGCGCTATCCTCGTCGATCGTGCCCATGCGACGGACCGGCCGCAAGCTTCTCGCCTTCGACCGCCGCCTGGGGGTGCGGTGGGTGGCCGGGGCCGACGAGGCGGGGCGCGGATCGCTTGCCGGCCCGCTCGTCACTGCCGGCGTTCTCTTCGACTACGCGCGGCTGCGCGACCACGCCGTGAGGCCGCTCGGGCTTCTGAACGATTCGAAGCAGGTCGCACCGGATGTGCGGGAGAAGCTCTTCCGCGCGGTGACGCGTTGTGCAAGCAGGGTCGTCGTGCAGGTCATCCCGCCCTGGCGGATCGACGGCGACGGACTCCACCGCTCGAACCTGCGCGGGCTGCGCGAGGTGCTCGCCGCGTTGACGCCCCCGGCAGAGGCCTGCCTCGTGGACGGGTTCCGCCTCGGGCCCGCGGCCCCGGAGCACACGGCCGTCGTAGACGGGGACGAGAAGAGCGCGGCCATCGCGGCCGCGTCGATCGTGGCCAAGGTGGTCCGCGACCGGGCCATGCGCCGCCTCGACGCCCTCTACCCGCACTACGGCTTCGTCTCCCACGTCGGCTACATCACGCCGGGCCATTCGGCCGTCGTCCGGGAGCGGGGACCAACGGGGCTCCACCGGCGGTCGTTCGAGGCCCGCTGCTACGCGGAGCTCGGCGAAGAGACCGCCGATGAGCTTGTCGTCGAAGCGCCTCGGGGCTGAGGCGGAGCGCCGAGTCCGTCGTCACTACCGACTGCGCGGCTACCGTGTCCTGGCCGCGAACGCGCGCGCAGGCGGAAACGAGCTCGACGTCGTCGTGCGGCGCGGCCGGCGCCTCGTCTTCTGCGAGGTGAAGGCGCGGAGCGGGGGAGGGTTCGGCTCGCCCGCCGAGGCCGTCGGACGCGAGAAGGCGCGGCGCCTGGAGCGCGCCGCCCTCGGCTGGCTCGCCCGCCATCCCGAGGCGGCGGGGCTCGACGTTGCGTTCGAGGTGGCCGCCGTTCGCGGCCGGCGCGTCGAGCGCGTACCGCTCGGCTGAGCGCGCGTGCAAGAAAGCCGCCGAAGGAGGGCTCTGTCCAAGTGTGGGGCCTTCCCCGCGCTGCTCGCCGGCTCCGCCGGACGAAGGAGCCCAGGGACCACGAAGCCTCGCATCGTCCAGCAAGGGGACGCGGACGCCCGATGCCCGGGGGGGCGGGCGTCCGCAGTCCCGATGGCGCCGCATGAGCCGTTCTCGGCGCCAAGTCGCGCGCCTTTCGGCTCAGCCCGTCACACACGCGTGAGGAGCTCGGGCCTAGCCTCGATGCGTGCTCGCGCGCGCGCTCACGCATGCTCTCGTCGGGCTCGAGGCCCGGCCGGTGGAGGTGGAGGCCCACCTTCAACGCGGCGTGCCCGCGTTCGCCATCGTCGGCCTGCCGGACAAGGCGTGCCAGGAGGCGAAGGAGCGCGTGCGCAGCGGCATCGCCAGCGCCGAGCTCGAATGGCCCCTGCGGCGCATCACCGTCAACCTCGCCCCGGCGGGCCTCCGCAAGGAGGGTTCCGGCTACGACCTCCCGATCGCGCTCGCGGTGCTCGCCGCTTCGCGCCAGATCCCCGCCGAGCGGCTCGCCGAGCACGCCGCCGTCGGGGAGCTCGCGCTCGACGGCCGTCTGCGCCCCGTTCCGGGCATCCTCGTCGCTGCGGAGGCCGCCCGCCGTGCCGGCCTGGGGAAGCTGCTCTGCCCCCGAGCCTCGGCGCCC
The DNA here is from genome assembly GCA_050697715.1 of Gaiellaceae bacterium. Taxonomy (GTDB): domain Bacteria; phylum Actinomycetota; class Thermoleophilia; order Gaiellales; family Gaiellaceae; genus DASQWP01. Next base: position 199 of record JBOHAJ010000103.1, on the reverse strand, counting down.
GAGGCCGCGCTCGCCGGCGTCGAACCGATTCCTCTCGAGCATCTGGCGCAGGCCGCCGCATACCTCCGCGGGCTCCACGAGCCGGAGCCGGTAGAGCCGGCCTCAATTTGCGCGAACGGCAAGGGCGCACACCCCGACCTCGCGGACGTGCGAGGGCAGGAGCGAGCCCGCCGAGCCCTGGAGCTCGCGGCCGCAGGGC
>JBOHAJ010000102.1:0-7686 GCA_050697715.1 Gaiellaceae bacterium | reverse complement strand
CCTCCGTTGTGTGCGTAGCCGTCGGCGTAGCGTGCCATCCGCGCGTACGCCTGACCGCTTCCGCCCCCGACGAGGAGCTCGATCCCGTCTCGTTCGGGGCCGATCCGCTCCGCGTCCACACCGCTGCGTAGGTACGCGAGCTGCTCTGAGAGCCGCCTGCCCCGCCCGCGGTACTCGACGCCGGCGGCTTCGTAGTCGTCTTCGCGAGCGCCGACGGCGAGGCCGAGGGTCAGCCGCCCGCCGGAGAGCGCGTGTACCGAGGCAGCCTGCTTGGCGAGGAGCGCGGTCGCGCGGAGCGGGCCGATCGCGATCATCGTCGCAAGCCGCACGCGGGCGGTGACGCCTGCGGCGGCGGCGAGGGTTGCGAACGGCTCGAAGCCTTCGTACACCACGCGGTCGAGCACGGCCAAGCTCGAGAACGGCCCCGCGTCGGCGCGTCGCGCCCACTCGAGCAACAGCGCGCCGTCCGCGCCCGGCGTCGTCGAAGGGAGGCCGACGCCGACGTTCATGCGTTCCTGTGCGTCCGCGTGCGGGAATGTTTACACTTCACCGAGGTGATGTGTCAACTAAAATTGGCCCGCGCAGGATGAGCCACGCGGACGTTCCGCGCGAGCGGCTGCTCGAGGTCTCACCGTTCGACCGACACTACGGGCTCGAGATCGTGGAGGCGAGCGAGGAGCTCGTGCGAGGGCGCGTTCCAGTACGCGAGCAGGTCACGCAGCCGGTCGGGATCGTGCACGGCGGCGTCTACGCGGCGATCGCGGAGGGCCTGGCGTCGGTGGGGACGAACCACGGCGTCGCCGCGGATGGCAACCTCGGGCTGGGGATGTCGAACCAGTCCTCGTTCCTGCGCCCCGTCGGGAGCGGGACCATCCATGCCACGGCTCGGCGGCGTCATCGCGGTCGAACCACCTGGATCTGGGACGTGGAGCTGACCGACGACGAAGGCCGGCTGTGCGCCCTGAGCCGGGTCACGGTGGCAGTCCGCTCGGCCTCTCCCCGTGACTGAGGACTCCGCGGCCGCGGCGGCGTTGTTCGAGCGCCGGCCGCAGAGCCTCGTGATCACGCTCCTCGGCGCGTACCTCTATCCGGACGACAGAACGGTGTGGTCGGGCGGGCTCGTGACGCTTCTCGGCGAGTTCGACTTCTCGGCGGGCGCGGCACGGGTGGCGCTGGCGCGGCTGACGCGCCGCGATCTCCTCGCACGCGAGCGGGACGGGCGGCTCATGAACTACCGGCTCACCCCCCGGGCGGCTGCGCTGCTCGACGAGGGCGACCGCCGCATCTTCTCGCTCGGGCGGGATCTCCGCGCGGCCGAGGCGTGGACGATCCTCTGGCATGCCATCCCCGAGGAGCGGAGGCTCGAGCGCGGCCGGCTGGGCCGCCGGCTGCGTTTCCTCGGCTTCGGCTCGCTCCAGGACGGTGTCTGGATCTCGCCGCACGATCGCGAAGGGGAGGTGGCCGCGCTGCTGGAGGAGCTGCGCTTGGCGGGTCACGCCGCCGTCCTCCTCGGGCGACCTTCGGGACGGCTCGATTTCGAGGCGTTCGCCACCCGCGCCTGGGACCTGGACGAGCTGGCGAAGCGCTACCGCGCGTTCGTCGTGGCCTTCGGACGCTACGCGCACAGCGGGCGCGACGGTCTCGACGACCGGAAGGCCTTCCTCGTCCGCACGCGACTCGTGCACGCCTTTCGGCAGTTCCCTTTCCTCGACCCGGGCTTGCCTGACGACCTGGTCCCGACGCACGGCCAGCGCGCGCGGGCGGTCGCCCTCTTCCACGATCTCTACGAGTCGCTGGCGGAGGGGGCGCAGCGCCACTTCGACGCGACGACCGCTCCGCCTGCACCTCGCGGGTCTCGCTGACCCCAACGGGCCTCAGATCGCCGCGGCCCGGCGGGGGTCAGGTCTTGCAAATCACGCAGTCGCTCGCTACGCCGCAATCGCCGGCTTGCGGTCGAGTAGCGACGGCCAAGCCGCGTCTCAGATCGCGGTTGGGTGCCGCGGCTCGTAGAGCAGGATTTCCGCGCCGCCGGGCAGCAGCATCGTCACGCCGATCCCGAAGCCCTCGTCGGTGGGCTCGCCGTCGAACTCGATCCCCTCCGCCCGCAGCTCGGCCATCGTCGTGCGGATGTCGTCGCACATCAGGCTCAGGTCGCGCCGGACCCAGTGCTCGGCGGGGTGGACCCCGAGCTCCGCCGGCGGCAGCGCGAAGATCAGCCAGCCGTCGCCCGCGTCGACGTGCTCCCAGCCAAAGACGTCGCGGAACACGGCTCGCACCGCCTCCGGCTCCGAGGTGTAGACGAGAGCGTGGATGCCGGTGATCGCCATCGAGGCGATCCTACGCGGTCAGAAGAGGCAGAATCGACGCGTGCGCGAGTTGCACTACCGATGGGAATGGGAGCTCCGGTCGAACCCTTCGGCGCTCTGGCCCCTCGTTGCCGACACCAACCGCTTCAACCGCGACGCAGGTGTTCCGGCGCTCGACGAGCGCGGCGTCGGCCCGAACGCCCGTCGCCGTCTGGGGCTCTCGGTCCTGGGGGTCGGGGTCGAATGGGAGGAGGAGCCGTTCGAGTGGGTGGAGCCGCACCGGTTCAGCGTCTTTCGGCGCTACCTGGGCGGCCCGCTCGCCACGATGCGAGTAGCAGTCGAGCTCCTGCCGGAGGAAGGCGGCGGGACACGGCTTCGCTACGAGGTCTGGGTGAGGCCGCGCAACCTGGTCGGGCGACTCGGCGCCCCCTTCCGCATCGGCTGGCTGAGCCGGCGCCGCTTCGAGTCCACTTTTCGCCGCTACGACGAGCTCGCCGCCGAGGGCCGGCCTGCGGCGGAGGAAGAGCCGAGACTGCGCCTCGCGCCCGGCGGACGCGGCCGGCTCGAGGCGGCGGGCGAGCGGCTGTCCGCGGCAGGCGTCGACCCCGATCTCGCGCAGCGGCTGGTGAAGCTGATCGAGCGCGGGGACGAGTTCGTCGTCGCCCGGCTTCGCCCCTACGCGCTCGCCGACGCCTGGGAGTGCAGTCGCCACTCGGTGCTGGAGGCCTGCCTCCACGCGACGCGCGCGGGTCTGCTCGAGCTTCAGTGGGATCTTCTCTGCCCGCTGTGCCGAGGCGCCAAGGAGAGCGCGCCCACGCTGGGCGGAGTGGAGTCACAGGTCCATTGCGCAACCTGCAACATCGATTTCGGCGTCAACTTCGAGCGCTCGGTGGAGCTCACCTTCCAGCCGACCGGCGCGATTCGCGCCGTCGAGCGTTCCGATTTCTGCGTCGCCGGACCTCAGGTGACCCCTCATATCGCTGTTCAGCAGCTCCTGCGCGCGGGGGAGGAGCGCTCGCTTCGCCTCGACCTCGAGCCGGGGCGCTACCGGCTGCGTACGCTGGAGGGCCGCGGCGAGCTCGCCCTCGAGGTGACGGGGGACGGCGTCGAAGCGACCGCGGCGAGGGCGACCGAGTCGGGGTGGCCCCCCGGGGAGGTCCACCTGGCGCCGGACGCTTCCCTCTCCCTCGAGAACGAGACCGAACGCGAGCAGCTCTTCGTGCTGGAGCGGCTCGCCTGGAGTGATCAAGCCGTGACGGCGGCGGAGGTCACGGCCCTCCAGCTCTTCCGCGACCTCTTCGCCAGCGAAGCGCTGCGCCCCGGGGAGCCGATTGCCGTCGGCACCCTGACCGTGGTCTTCACCGACCTGCGCGACTCGACGCGCTTCTATCACGAGGTGGGCGACGCTCCCGCCTTCGGCTTCGTCATGGATCACCTCGACGTGCTGCGGGACGCGGTCGGCGCCGAGCAGGGCGCGGTCGTGAAGGCGATGGGAGATGCGATCATGGCCGTCTTCGTCCGGCCGGTGGGCGCCGTCCGCGCCGCTCTGTGGGTTCAGCGAGAGCTCGCCTCGCCGCCCGCGGGTGGGCGGCCGCTCCTGCTCAAGGCGGGCATCCACCTGGGGCCCTGCATCGCGATCACTCAGAACGACCGGCTCGACTACTTCGGCTCCACCGTCAACGTCGCCGCCCGTCTCGTCGACCTCTCTTCGGGGAGCGACGTCGTCGTCTCCGAGGCCGTGCTCGACGACCCCGAGGTCGCCGCCGAGCTCGCCGGCGGGGGGATGAGCGCCGAGCCGTTCGACGCGACGCTGAAGGGCCTGGAAGCGGAGCGCTTCGGGCTGTTTCGGCTCACCGCGCCCGCGGAGGTGCACGTCGGCGCCTAGGCCGAGGACCTTCCGGCGCCGGCTGGCCGTCCGGGCGGAGCGGCTCGTGCTCGGCCTGCTCATGCGCGCCGCCGCAAGGGTCTTCGAGCGGCGAGTGCTCCGGGCGAGGAAGCGCTGAGGCTACCGCCGCCGCACGAGCTCGACGGCGAGCCACGCTGCGAAGCCTCCCGCGACCGCGCCTAGCGTGCCGGGAATCCATCCCGCCGCGGTGTCCGAGGCCGCGGTGATCCCGGTCGCGACGAGGGCCGCCGCGGAGGTCGCACCGAGCGCCAGGCGCCGGCCGGAACGCAGGATGGCGGCCTCGAGCTCGGGCGCGCCCCGGAACTCCACCTGGAACTTGGCCCCGGGCCGCGCCCCGGTGGCCCGCTCGATCGCCTCGAAGATCCGAGCCACGCGGAGCTTCAGCTTCTGCCCCTCGTAGTAGATGCTCTCCGGGTGGGCGCGCTCGCGGACGCGCTCGCCGAGCGTGCGGAGAAGGAACCTCGAAATCACCGAGAACGGGTCGAGCTCCGGGTCGAGCTCGGCCACGGCGAGCTGCATCTGTCCGAACGCCTTGCCGCTCAGGGCGAGCGAGGCCGGCAACCGGACGCCGTGCCGAGTGGCGATCTCGATCACGCCTTCGAGCATGGGGCCGAGCTTGATCTCGCTGAGCGTGCCGTGGCGGAAGCGCCGGACGTAGGCGGCGAAATCCCTCTCGAGCGCGGCGAGGTCGACGTCGGACCGCTGCTCGCCGGAGAGCATCAGGATCGCGTCCACGAGGAACGAGGGGTCCTCGCGCCAGAACGCGAGGAGGAGCACGATCATCAGCTCCCGCTGCTCGGGCTCGACCTCGCCCACCATGCCGAAGTCGAGGAAGTAGATCTCTCCGTCCCACCAGCGGAGGTTGCCCGGATGCGGGTCCGCGTGGAAGAACCCGTCATTCAGGACCTGGCGGTAATAGGACTCGAGCAGCTGGCGCGCGGCCTCCTTGCGCTCCGGGCCCTCCGGAGCATCGCGCAGCGGCAGACCCTGCACCTCCTCCATCACGAGCAGACGCGACGTGGAGAGGTCCGCGTAGAGCTGAGGGACGGCGAGCCGGTCGTACGGCGCCAGGACCACCCGCATCCGCTCGATGTTCTCGGCCTCCCGGCGGAAGTCGAGCTCGCGCCGCAGCGAGGACGACAGATGCTCGACGAGAGCCGGAATGTCGATCACTTGCCGCAGGCCCGCGCGCTTCACGGCTTGCTCGGCGAAGAGATCGAGCAGCCCGAGGTCCCGAAGGATCTCGTCCTCCGCGTTCGGGCGCTGCACCTTGACGACCACCCGGTCGCCGGTGTCGAGCGTCGCCCGGTGCACCTGGCCGATCGTGCCGGCCGCCAGCGGCTTCGGGTCGATACTGGCGAAGACGTCCTCCCACGGCACGTTGAGCTCCCGTTCCATGACCTCGACGACCTCGGCCTCGGTGAGCGGCGTGACGTCCTCCTGGAGGCCGGCCAGCTCCTCCGCGAACCCGGGCGCGAGAAGGTCGGGTCGGGTGGACAGGATCTGCCCCAGCTTGCAGAACGTCGGTCCCAGCTCTTCGAGTGCTGCCCGCAGGCGCCGTGCCCGAGCTTGCGTATCTGTGGCGGTGGCCGGGCCGCGCGCTGCTCGCCGCTCCGCAAGACCGTGTTTCGCCAGCACGCGGCCGATGTACGTCGCCCGTCCGAGCAGCCGTCCCTCGACCGCCGGCTCGTCCTCGGGCGACGCCTCGGCGGCCCGCGCGCGGCCGTCCGCCGTATTCACGATCACGACGCTACAGCGGGCGTTGTGGGAGACGCGATTCGGCACGTTTCCGAGCAGGAACTCCCTCCGTCCGGCCATGCCGACATTGCCCACGACCAGAAGGTCGGCTCCTTCTTCCTCGGCGCCCTCCACGATGCCGAGCGATGCGTCGGGATGGACCTTGAGCTTGGCGCGCGCCCGCGTCCCCACGAGCGCCTGCGCCTCTTCCTGCACGCTCGCCTCCGCCTCCGGGTCGGGCTCCGCCACGACGCGGAGCAGAACCAGCTCCGCAGCGTACTTACGAGCGAGCTCGGCAGCCCATCCGACAGCACGACCGGCGGTTTGCGAGCCGTCGGTGGCGACGACGATCCGCTCGACCGACGGCCCCGTTTCCGCCCGCGTAGACATGGCGCCCGTCATTATCGGCGATGGGTGCAGCCTCCGAACGCACCTTGACTGGGCAGGCTGAGGCCCGCGTCTTATCGTTCAAGTCGACCCGGCAGGTCGATGTCTGAGCTTCCACGCGGAACCGTCACCCTCCTCTTCACCGACATCGAGGGCTCGACGCGTCTTCTCGAGAGGCTGGGCGACCGTTATGCGGAGACCCTCGCCGATCACCGCCGGCTCCTACGGGCTGCGTTTGAGGAGGGGGGCGGGCGGGAGGTCGACACAGAGGGCGACGCCTTCTTCGTGGCCTTCGCGCGTGCGAAGGACGCAGTCGCCGCCGCGGTGGCTGCTCAGCGCGCGCTCGCCTCGCACCCGTGGTCGGATGCGCAGGAGGTCCGGGTGCGCATGGGCATTCACACGGGCGAGCCGACGGTCACCGCCGAGGGTTACGTCGGCGGCGACGTCCATCGCGGCGCCCGGATCTGCTCCGCGGGGCACGGCGGCCAGGTCCTCGTCTCGCAAACGACACGCGACCTGCTCGGAGACGAGAGTCCTGAGGGCACCGCCCTACGCGACCTCGGCGACCATCGGCTTAAGGACCTGACCAAGCCGCAGCGCCTCTTCCAGCTCGTAATCCCCGAGCTCCCGAGCGATTTTCCGCCCTTGAAGACGCTCGAGCATTTCCGCCACAACCTCCCGATCCAGCTCACGAGCTTCGTCGGGCGTGAGCGTGAGATCGCTCAGGTCAAGCCTCTGCTCACGACAACACGGCTGCTGACCCTCACGGGCGTGGGCGGAACCGGGAAAACGCGCCTCTCGCTCCAGGTCGCGGCCGAGGTCCTGGAGTCTTTTCCCGATGGGGTCTGGTTCGTCGAGCTCGCGCCCCTCTCCGACCCGGGGCTCGTCCCGCAGGCAGTCGCCGCCGTTCTCGGCCTGCGCGAAGAGCCCGGGCGGACGCTCACACACACGCTTGCTGACTACCTCGCCCCGCAGACACTTCTGCTCCTCCTCGACAACTGCGAGCACCTGATCGAGGCCTGCGCGCAGCTCGCTGAATCCCTGCTTCATGCCTCCGCGGCCCTGCGAATTCTCGCCACCAGTCGGGAAGCGCTGGGAATCGCCGGTGAGACGGTCTGGAGCGTGCCCTCCCTATCCCTCCCGAACCGAGACGGACGCGCCGCGACCAAGACGCTCTCGGCTTCCGAGGCCGTTCGCCTCTTCCTGGATCGGGCCGCTGCCGCGGAGCCGGCTTTCGGCTTGACCGCGGAGAACGCCACAGCCGTGGCCGAGGTTTGTCGGCGCCTGGACGGACTCCCGCTGGCGCTCGAGTTGGCGGCAGCCCCGTGAGGACGCTGTCGGTGGCCCAGA
>JBOHAJ010000101.1:0-6831 GCA_050697715.1 Gaiellaceae bacterium | reverse complement strand
TGTCCAGCGAGCGTGGAGTCGTTCTCGTCACCGGCGAGGAGTCCGCGGCCCAGGTGAAGCTCCGCTCCGACCGCCTGGGCGGCGCGGACGATATCCGCATCCTCGCCGAGACGAACCTCGACGAAGTCTGCGCCACGCTCGAGCGTGAGCGCCCGGAGGTGTGCGTGATCGACTCGGTGCAGACCCTCTACGCGCCCGAGCTGGGGTCCGCGCCTGGCTCGGTCGCCCAGGTGCGCGAGGCGGCGGGGCGGCTGCTCCGCCTCGCCAAGGAGCAGCGCATCGCGGTCTTCCTCGTCGGGCACGTGACGAAGGACGGCTCCGTGGCCGGGCCGCGCGTGCTCGAGCACCTCGTGGACTGCGTCCTCACGTTCGAGGGCGACCGCTACCGCTCGCATCGTGTTCTGCGCGCGGTGAAGAACCGCTTCGGCTCGACGAACGAGCTCGGCGTCTTCGAGATGACCTCGAGCGGGCTCGTCGCCGTCGAGGATCCCTCGGAGCTCTTCGGTCGCCCGGACGACGAGCAGCCGGGGTCGGCCGTCGTCTGCACGATCGAAGGGACGCGTCCGCTGCTGCTCGAGGTGCAGGCGCTCGTCTCTCCGACCGACCTCGCCATGCCTCGTCGCGTCGGCACCGGCGTGGATCCGAAGCGGCTCTCCATGATCGTGGCCGTGCTGGGCCGCCACGCCGGCGTCGCGCTCGGCCAGGCGGACGTGTTCGTGAACGTGGCCGGGGGAGTGCGGATCGACGAGCCGGGCGCCGACCTCGGAGTGGCCCTCGCCATCGCGTCGGCGGCCCGTGGTTCTTCCGTCCGGCACGGTGTCGCATGCTTCGGGGAGGTCGGCCTCACGGGCCGGCTCCGCCCCGTGAGCCAGGCGGAGCGTCGCCTCGCCGAGTGCGCGAAGCTCGGCTTCGCCTCCGCTCTCGTCCCTGAGGGGACGGAGCCCCATGGCACAATTCGCCTCGAAGCAGCGGGAACGCTGCGGCAGGCGATCGGAATGGGGCTCGATGCGGGCGGATCCACGCAAGGATAAGACGCTCCTCCAGGCGCTCGGCCGAATAGCGCCGGGGACGCCCCTGCGCGCCGGCATCGACGACGTCATCCGCTCGAAGCACGGAGCGCTGATCGTCATCGGCGACCCGAACGAGCTCGCCTTTCTCTTCTCGGGAGGAATGCGGCTCGACCTTCCCTTCACGGCCCAGCTCCTCTACGAGCTGGCCAAGATGGACGGCGCAATCGTGATCGGGCGGGACCGGCAGAAGCTCGTCTATGCGAACGTCCAGCTCATGCCCGACCCGACGATACCGTCGAGCGAGACCGGCACCCGCCACCGGACGGCCGAGCGGGTGGCGAAGCAGACGGACGCGCTCGTCATCTCCATCTCGCAGCAGCGCGAGACCGTGACGCTCTTCATCGGCGATCTTCGCTACCAGCTCGCGGAGATCTCGGACATGCTCGCGCGCACCAATCAGGCGCTCGGCACGCTCGAGACGTACCGCACGCGGCTCGATCAGGGGCTCACGCGCTTGACCGCCCTCGAGTTCCAGAGCGCCGTCATGCTCGACGACGTTCTCGTCGTCCTCCAGCGCGCGGAGATGACGACGCGCATGGCGGAGGAGATCGACCGCAACTGCGTCGAGCTCGGGGAGGAGGGGCGCCTCATCCGCATGCAGCTAGACGAGCTGATGGAGGACGTCCCGCGCGAGAAGGCGGCCGTCGTCTACGACTACGAGCTTTCCGGGGAGCCGGCGAGCGCGACGACGGCGCTCGAGCGCCTCTCCGAGGTGCCCTATCAGCGGCTGCTCGAGTTCGAGGAGCTCGCCGAGCTGCTCGGCTACCCGCGTGAGACGAATCCGCTCGACTACACGGTGCAGCCGCGCGGATATCGCGTCCTCTCGCGTATCCCGCGCCTTCCGGACTCCGTGATCCGGCACGTCGTGCGCGACTTCGAGAGCCTCGACGCGGTCATCCGGGCGAGTCATCGAGACCTCGAAGCGGTGGACGGCGTCGGCTCCGTACGCGCCCGCGAGATCCGCGAGGGGCTCCGCCGCCTCCAGGAACACAACCTGGTTGACAGGTACCTTCAGCTCTGAGTCGAATAGGTCTAGGACCCTGGGCAAAACCACGGGTTCCCCCTAACGCCGAGGTGCCTCCTGCCCTGAAAAATCCCTGCACGTAGCGGAAAACCCCTGGAAAACCTCGCTTTTTGCGGCTATTTTCGCTAGAATGACTGGGTTCCGCAGGCGTCTTGGGCGTCCTTTTTTACGCCCTTGCTCAGAGGAGGAGAGGCTTGTACAAGATCGGCGATAAGGTCGTCTATCCCCACCATGGCGCTGGCACCGTGGTGAAGAAGGAGTCACGTACCGTGCTCGGCCAGCAGCGCGAGTACCTGACGATCAAGATCCTGCACAACGACATGACGGTCAACGTGCCGACCGAGAACGCCGACAGAGTGGGCCTTCGCAAGGTCATCGACGAGGAGACGGTGGTGCAGGTGCTCGACGTGCTCCACGGCGAGGGCACCAAGATGCCGAAGAACTGGAACCGACGGTTCAAGTACAACCGCGACAAGATGAAGACCGGTGACGTCTTCGAGCTCGCGGAGGTCGTTCGGAACCTCTCCCTGCGCGACCAGGAGAAGGGCCTTTCCACGGGCGAGAAGCAGATGTTCGTGAAGGCGAAGAAGATCCTCGCCAGCGAGCTCATGTACGCCAAGAGCATGGACGAGGACGAGGCAGCCGTCTGGCTCGACGAGGAGCTCGAGTCGGTGGACGTCCGGGTCGCCTGACCCCAAGGTCCTGACACTGCGACCGGCCGGAGGGCCGGCAGGCATCCTTTCCCGGTGCTCGCCCGCACCCTGATGACGTGTGCGCTCGCGCTGGGTTTCGCCGCCGGCTGCGCCGGCGGGGACGACGACTCGGCCGACGATCCGCTCCTCGCGAAGTCCTCCTTCAAAGCGGTCGTCACGAGTGAGCTCAGGAAGGCTGGGCTCGAGGCCGAGGGCGGCTTCGGCGCCAGAGTGGTCGTCACGGAGGAGCTCGACCGGGTCGAGGTCGTGCTCGACGAGCCGTTCGCCGAGTATCGGAGCGAGCCCGACCGGCGCGCGGAAATTCTCGCGGCGCTCGTCGCCGAGACGAAGCGTCGCCTCGACGAGGGCGTCTCGGGGCTCTCGTTCGCCGAAGCTCGCGACTCGCTCATGCCGCTCCTGAAGCCCCGCTTCGCCGTTCGCCGGCTGGAGGAGGAGCCGGTCCAGACCGGCTTCCTCGCGAACCTTGTCGTCGTCTACGCCGTCGAGCGCGAGCACGACTTCGCGCTCGTGGGTCGCGACGACGCACGCGACTGGGGCGTGGCGCCGCGTGAGCTGCACCGGATCGCGCTCGACAACCTCCTCCGCCGGACGAACGCGGAGGAAAAGCTCCTCTGCGAGCCGTCCGACGGACAGGAGCTCTGCGGCTGGGCCTCCGGGGACGGCTACGACGCGACCCGCATGATCGTGCCAGGACTTCGCCGCCAGATCGAGAGCGAGATCGGCCGGGCCGTCTACGCCGTGCCGATGGAGAACGTCTTCATCGCGCTTCCCTACGACGTCGCCACCCACGAGAACACCGTGGAGGCGCTGCGGACGAAGGTCCTGCACGACTTCACCGTCGCGAAGAACCCGGTGAGCCCGAAGCTGTTTGCCGTGCAGGGCGGGAGGCTGGTCCTCCTCTCGTGACCGGGGTGTGGGCGGTGGTGGTGGCCGCGGGTCGCGGGGAGCGGCTCGGGAGCGACCGCCCCAAGGCCTTCGCCAACCTCGGCGGCCGTCCTCTCCTCGCGGAGAGCATCGAGCGGCTCGACGCCTCCGACTGGGTGGAGGCGATCGTCCTCGCCGCGCCGCCCGAGTGGGAGGAGCCGTGCATCCTCCTCTCCGAGGAGCTCGGAGCGGGCAAGGTGCGCTCGGTCGTCTCCGGGGGCTCGACGCGCGCGGACTCGGTCCGGGCCGGCCTCGCCGAGGTGCCCGAGGAGGCCGCGGTCGTCCTCGTCCACGACGCGGCGCGACCGTTGCTCCCCCAGGAGGTGGTCGAGCGGCTCATCGTGGCGCTCGGCGAGGGTTGGGACGGCGCCGTGCCCGGCCTGCCCCTCGCGGACACGGTCAAGCGGGCCGACGGTGAGGGCGTCGTCAAGGAGACCCTCGAGCGGAGCGGCCTCTACGCGGTGCAGACGCCACAGGCCTTCGTGACCGAGGTCCTTCGGCGCGCGCTCGAGCGGGATGACCCCGCCACGGACTGCGCGAGCTTCGTGGAGGCGGCGGGCGGCCGCGTGCGGATCGTCGAGGGCGACCACCGTCTCGTCAAGGTCACGACCGCCTCCGACCTGGCCTTCGTGGAGACTCTCCTGCGGTCGTGATCGTCGACTACCACATGCACCTCCGCGGCGAGTCCGCGAACGGGGAGGGGCCGATCGAGCACACAGCCGCCGCCGTCGAGCGCTTCGCGGAGACCGCCGCGGCGCGGGGCGTGGACGAGATCGGCTTCACCGAGCACGTCTACTACTTCCGCGAGTTCGCGGGGCTCATCGAGCACCCGTACCAGCGACAGCGGGTCGGCCACGATCTCGAGACCTACTGCGACGCGGTGGTGGAGGCGAAGCGCCGGGGGTTGTCGGTGAAGCTCGGGCTCGAGGTGGACTTCTTTCGCGGCCGTGAGGACGAGCTCGCAGAGCTGCTCGAGCCCTACCCGTGGGATTTCTGCTGGGCTCCGTGCACATCGTCGACGGGGACGCGGTGGACATGGAGCCGGGTCTGTGGGGGCGCCTCTCGGTCGAGGAGGTGTGGAGTCGCTACTTCGACGAGCTCCGCGCGCTCGCCGGCAGCGGGCTCGCGGACGTGCTCGCGCATCCCGACCTCGTCAAGCTCTACGGCCTGCGGCCGAGGGCCGAAGAGGTGGCGTCACACCATGAGACGGCGGTCGCGGCGATCGAGGCCTCCGGCATCGCCGTCGAGGTGTCGACGGCCGGCCTTCGCCGACCCGTGGGCGAGCTCTACCCGTCACCGGACTTCCTGGAGCGCTGCCGCGCACGCGGTGTCGCAGTCACGACCGCCTCCGACGCTCACCATCCCGGCGACGTCGGGCGCGATCTCGACCGCGCGCTCGACCTTCTCCGCGAAACCGGCTACGAGACGGTGACCGTCTACGAGGGCCGCCGAGCTCGGCAGGAGCCGCTCGGATGAAGAGCGACCTTCGCGTCGGCCTCGGCGTCGACGCCCACGCCTTCGCTGACGGCGTACCGCTCGTTCTCGGCGGCGTGGAGTTCCCGGGCCGGCGCGGCCTCGCCGGCCACTCGGACGGCGACGTGATCGCGCACGCGCTCGTGGATGCGATCCTCGGTGCGGCCGGCCTCGGCGACATCGGCTCGCTCTTCCCGTCCGGGGACGCCGAGTGGCGAGGCGCCTCCTCGCTCGATCTCCTTCGGCGGGCCTACGAAGATGTCAGGACCACCGGCTACGAGCTCGTGAACGCCGACTGCGTGCTCGTGGGGGAGGAGCCGCGCATCGCGCCCGCTCGAGAGGAGATGCGGGTGCGCCTCGCGGGCGCGCTGGGGGTCTCACCGGAGCAGGTCGCCGTGCGGGCGACGACGACCGATCGCCTCGGCTTCACCGGGCGGGGCGAGGGTCTCGCCGCACAGGCCGTAGCGCTCCTCCGGCTTGCCGACTAATAGGGGGTCGTATTCGAGTGTGGATCTCCCTCGTAGACGGGCCGGGCGCCGTGCGGTAGAACGTCGGCGTGGCGACATTCCTCGTCGTGCTCCGCCGCTCCGGCCCTCAGTGGGACCCGTCGCGGCCGCTTGAGGAGCAGTCCGACTGGCCCGCGCACGCGTCCTTCATGGACGGGCTCGTGGACGCCGGCTTCATCGTCCTGGGCGGGCCGCTCGCCGACGAGCACCGCGTGGTGCACGCCGTCGAGGCCGAGTCGGAGGACGCCGTCCGCGCCACGCTTGCGCGCGATCCGTGGAGCCAGACGCATCTCCAGGTCGACACGATCGACCCGTGGACGATTCGGCTCGACGGGCGCCGCGTGTAGCCGAGTCCGCTCCCCCCTAACACGTGAGGTGGAGCGCCGCGGCCGTTGCGGCCGGGTTCGACGCGCCGTACAGCCGCACGGCCTCCCCAGTCGGGAGCACCTCCACCTCGACACCGCGAGACTGCAAGGCGGCGAGCACCCCAGGCTGGGGCTGCATGCGGCCGTCGGCGCCGGTGCCGACGATGAGCCGCGGCGGCAGCTCGTCGAGCACTGCCTCGAGATCCTCCAGCACGAGCGCGTGACCCTCGCGCCTCCACCAGTTCCGGACGACGCGCTGAGGGAGGACGATGACGTCGTGCGTTTCCTCCCGGCCGTCCACCGTCACGCGGCCGAAGCTGTAGTCCTCGATGCGGGCCATCGGCCTCCCGAGAGCAGTCTAGTGCCGTCGCTTGAGCCGAGCCGGGTCCGCCTCTACGATCCGAGGCGTGCCTGACTGGGCGATCTGGTTGATCGTCGCCGCGGCGCTCGCAGGGGTCGAAGTCCTCTCCATCACGTTCATCTTCGGTCCGCTCGCGCTCGCCGCGCTCGTCGCCGCCCTCGTCGCCGGTCTGGGCCTTGGAGCGGCGGCCCAGATAGGCGTCTTTGCGGGCGGCGCGGTCGCGTCGCTGGCCATCCTGCGGCCGATCGCGCGCGCGCACCTGCGGACGCCCGCGCATCTGCGGACGGGTACGGCCGCCCTGCTCGGCGGAAGCGCGGTCGTGCTCGAGCGTGTGGACGGAGAGGGGGGGCGAGTCAAGCTCGGCGGCGTGGTGTGGAGCGCGCGCTCCTTCGACT
>JBOHAJ010000100.1:0-6886 GCA_050697715.1 Gaiellaceae bacterium | reverse complement strand
CACATATACTGATGTATGGTCATGGCGATGAAGCGCCTGCAGATCATGATCGAGCCTGAGCTCGACGAGGCCCTCGCGCGCGAAGCCGCGAAGGAGGGCGTCTCGAAGGCTGCCCTCATTCGCCTGTTCGTGCGCAGAGGACTGAAGCCCCTCCCCTCGCTCGAGGAAGACCCGATCTGGGAGTTCTTCGGAAGTGTCGAGGGAGGCCCCGACGACTCACTCCTCGTCGATGAGGTCGTCTACGGGCCGAAACGACCTCGGTGATCTTCGTCGATACCTCGTTCTGGATCGCCGGAGCGAGCCCGCGCGAGGATCGTCACGCCGAGGCGTTGGAGCTCTACACCCGCTTCGCCGACGACCGGCTAGTCGCGTCCAATCACGTTCGCGGCGAGACGTGGACTTTCCTCAATCGGCGTTACGGGCATCACGTCGCGATCGACTTCCTCGATCGGCTCGAGAGGACGCGGCGCTTCGAGGTCCATTTCGTCAGCGAGGAGCTGGAGCGCGAAGCGCTCCGCTGGCTCCGCCGCCACGACGAGCGGGAGTACTCCTTCGTCGACGCCACGAGCTTCGCGCTCATGCGCTCGCTCCGGATCAAGCGGGCGCTCGCCTTCGACGGCGACTTCGCCGCCGCGGGCTTCGAGGAGCTGCGAGCCCACTAGCCTCACCCGGGTTGTAAATACGGCTGGAAAAGAGTAGGTTTTCGGCCGCATTCTCGACCCCGGGAAGGAGTTCGAATGACACGCGTGCGGATTAGCCCCGTGCTCGCGGTCATGCTCGCGCTCGGCCTCGTCTTGGCCGCCGCTGGCGCCGCCCACACGACAGGCAAGAAGGTTTCAGGGACGGCCGCGGACCGCGCGGTCGCGAAGCCGGTCTCGACGGCTGTCGCCCCGGCGCAGAAGGCCGTCCTCTTCTCCGCCGACGGCATGCGGCCCGACCTCGTGGACAAGTACGCAGGCCAGGGTCTGCTCCCGGAGATGAACGGGCTCATGGCTGCCGGCGTGAAGGGCCAGAACGGCCTCCTGCAGGCCTTTCCGCCCAACACGGGCGTCGGCTGGCACACGCTCGGCACCGGCACGTGGCCGGGCGAGCACGGTTCGATGAACAACACGTACCACCGCGTGGGCGAGGGCAACTTCAACAACCGCACGAGCTTCGCCACTACCGGCGCGCTCCAGGCCGACCACATCGCCCAGGCCGCCGAGCGGGCAGGCAAGACCGTCGTCTCGGTCGAGTGGGTCGGGACCCGCAACCTCGTGCCTGTCGTCCAGGGGCCGGTCGTCGACTTCCGCACGTTCTTCTCCAACCGAGGCATCCTCCTCAACTACGACCTGCCCGGGCAGCCGGCCGGGGCGAACGCGTTCGGCGTCTCCTACCAGCGCGTCGATCTCGACCCGGCCGCCGGCTGGACGAATGTGCCGGCCTCCCACAGCCCCGCGATGCAGGAGCAGCTGAAGGTCACGAACACCGCCTTCCCGGCGACGGACAACGTCGACCGCTTCTACGACCTCTACATCTACGACTCCACGAATGACAGCGCGACGAACTACGACCACGTCGTCGTCGTCCCGGCCACGGCCGGCAAGAACGGAAACGCGGACGTCGGGGACCTCGCGCAAGGTGACTGGGGCGAGGTCAAGGTGACACTCGCGGGGGCGCGCGCCGGCCAAACCGCCGGCTTCTATCTGAAGGCGATCGAGATCGCGCCCGACCTCTCCCAGTTCCGGATCTACTTCACCTCGATCGCGCGCGTGAACGCCAGCTACAACGCGCTCGGGACGGCCGGCTCGGCCGCGTTCGAGGAGACGCTCGCCTCGCAGTTCCCGACCTCGACTGCGGCCGACTTCGCGCCGCTCGAGGCAGGCATCGTGGACGAGGACACGTACGTCCAGCAGGGGCTCATGTGGAAGGACGCCCACTGGGCCTACCTGAACCACATCTTCGGGACTCTCGGCGTCCAGGCTCACCTCCTCCTCCTGGGGAACCCGGTCACGGATGAGTTCAGCCATCAGTTCATGGGTCTCTACACGCCCACCGACATGGACGGCGACCCGAACCCGTACTTCGACGACGTCAACGGCGACGGCACGAAGGACAACCGCGTCGCGATCCGCGAGGGCTACGTGAAGTCGGCGTACCAGGAGGCCGACGACACGCTCGAGCTGGGCCGCGACCTCATGGGCGGGAACCCGACGACGGTCGTCTCCTCCGACCACGGCTTCGCGCCGCAGTGGTACGCCGTCAACGCGGGCACGGTGCTGAAGGACGCCGGCCTCCAGGCGACGGAGCAGACGTCGAACTGCCGCGTCGGCGGCGCGCCGACGAGGGCCAAGGCGTGCTGGGCCGGCGGCACGGCGGGCATCTACATCTCGCTCGCGGGCCGCGACCCGGGCGGCGTCGTCCCCGCGGGCGACTACGAGTCCGTCCGCAACCAGATCATCTCCGCGTTCCAGAACCTGACCGACCCGGCCAACCCGGGCGCGCAGGTCGTCCTCAAGATCATCAAGAAGGAGGACCTGGACAACGTGGACGGCTCCGACTCGCTCCACCCGAGCCGGAGCGGCGATGTGACCGTCGTCACGCGGCCGCCGTACCAGTTCGACGCGGCGACCCCGAACACGCCGGTGGCCTTCTCGCAGTTCTTCGGCCAGCACGGCTACCTGCCGAACCTGGTCGACCTCGCGCACAACGTGAACATGCACGCGACGTTCATCGCCGCCGGCCCCGGCATCCGCAAGCAGGACCCGGTACCGGGCGTGCGGGCGATCGACGTCGCTCCGACGCTCGCCTACCTGCTGGGCGTCCCCGGGCCGCAGAACGCCCGCGGGAAGATCCTGCGCCAGCTCTTCCCCAGCCCGGGGCAGCTGAAGGAGATCACCATCCTCGACATCAGCGACTACCACGGGCAGCTGGTGCCCCTCTCCGAGGCAGCGGACAACGTGACCGGCACGGGGGCGAGCAATCCGACCTTCGGGATCGGCGGGGCCGCCTTCCTGAAGCCGTGGTTCGACGCCTATCGCGCCGAGGCGCCCGGCGGCTCGATCACCGTGGCCGCGGGCGACTCCATCGGTGCGACGCCGCCGATCTCGAGCTTCTTCGACGACAAGCCCACGATCGAGCTGATGAACATGATGGGCTTCTCCGCCGACGGGCTCGGGAACCACAACTTCGACAAGAGCGCGACCTTCTTCCGCACGGAGATCGTCCCACTGGCGAACTTCCCCTACCTGTCGTCGAACATCGTCGACGCTACGGGGAAGACGCCGGCCGAGTGGAAGCCGTCGCACGTCTTCGGCGTCTTCGACGGGTCGAAGCTCGGCCTCGTCGGCTTCTCGAACGAGGACATCCCGGAGCTGACGAGGCCCGGGGCGCTCGACCCGTTCCACGTCGAGCCTCGCATCCCGCGGGTGCAGGCCGAGGTGAACAAGCTGCGGGCCCAGAAGCTGCCGGTCGTCGTCATGGGACACGACGGCGCCACCGCCGGCACGCTCACGAACCCGACGGGGCCGATCGTCGACCTCGCCGACGCGCTCAGCGGTGTGGACGTCGTCATCGGCGACCACACCGACTTCCAGGTCGTCTCCACGCGCCCGAACGGGGTGCTCGTGGTCGAGAACCGGAGCAGAGGCATCCGCTTCACGCGGGTGCGACTGCTCGTCAACACGGCGACGAAGCAGGTCGTCTACAAGACGGCCGACTTCCACAAGCCCTGGAACGTGGGCGTGACGCCCGACCCGGCTATCCAGGCCCGGATCGACGAGCTGAACGCGGCGCTCGGGCCGATCCTGAACACCGTCATCGGCAGCTCGAACCGCTTCATCCCCCGCGCCGACGCATGCGGGAACGCGGCCGGGCGCACGTGCGAGTCCCTGGTCGGGAACGTCGTCGCGGATTCCATGCGGACGACGTACGGCGTCGACTTCGCGATCACCAACTCGGGCGGCCTCCGCGCCGATCTGACGTGCCCGACGACCGACAACCCGAGCGACTTCTGCCCGTCGTACACGCCGCCGCCGTTCCCCATCTCGCGCGGCCAGGTGCTGACCGTGCTGCCGTTCGGGAACTTCGTCGTCACGCTCCACGTGAACGGCGCGGAGCTGAAGTCGATGCTCGAGAACGGCGTCTCGCTCACGGGAGCCCAGGGGCGCTTCCCGCAGGTTTCCGGGCTCTGCTTCAGCTACAACCTCGGGCTTCCGGCGGGGAGCCGGGTCACCGGTGCGGTGCGGCAGGCTGCGGACGGGAGCTGCACCGGCACGCCGGTCGACCTGACGGCGGCCTCGACCTACGAGATCGCCGAGAACGACTTCACGGTGGCGGGAGGCGACGGCTATCCGAACTTCGCGAGCCGCGCGCACTCCCGCGACATCATGGATCAGACCCTCTCCGATTACATCGCGGCCAACACGCCGATCAGCCCGGCTATCCAGGGGCGCATCGCGTGTACGTCCGGTGGCGGGCTCACCTGCCCGGTCGTCACGCCGTAGCCCAGCGACATCGAGCGGGCCGGGCGCCTGTCGGGTCCGGCCCGCTCGGCCATGCCCGGGGTCTGACCCAGGCATGGCCTCCTCGCACCTGAGCTCAGCCGACCGCGCTGAGCGGCTCGAGCCCGCGCGGGAAGCGGCGGTCCGCGATCTGCGCCCAGCGTGTCCCGGTCCAGGCGAAGGTGAGGACGCGGAGCACCGACGCGTCCACCTCGAAGAGGTGGAGGCCGCGCGCCTCGCCGCGGCGCTTGGGCCGGGGCTGCCCCAGGCCCGGCGCCGTCGCGACGGTCGTCCCGCGGACGTCCCCGCGAACGACCTCGAACTCTCGCCGCTCGCCGATCGCGCTCTGGTGGACGTGTCCCGACAGGATGAGCTCGGCGCCGGCGTCCACGAGCGCGCCGAGAACGCTCGAGCGGTTGGCAATCGTGCGCTTCAGCGAGCGCCAGGGCGCGCCGAGCAGGTGATGGTGGACGGCGACGACGCGCAGTGCCTGCTCCGGGGCCTCGGCGAAGGCTCGTGCCACATGGTCGAGCTGAGCACGGCGGAGCGCTCCACCCTGCTGCTTCCACGGTCGGACCGAGTTCAGTCCGCAGACGACGAGGCGCTCCGAGCGATAGACCGGCTCGAGCTCCGGCCACTTCTTCAGGAACTCGGTGAAGGTGCTCGTGAAGCGCCACGGCGGCCAGCGCGGGATGTCGTGGTTCCCCGGGATGACGAGCAGGGGTCGCTCGAGCGACTGCAGGAGGGCGGCCGCGCGCTCGTGCTCCTCCGGCCTGTTCCGGTGAGCGAGATCGCCCGACGCGATCACAAGCTCCGGATCCGTCTGGGCGACGAGCGAGCGCAGGTCGGCTTCCACCTCGGGCTCCTCCCGCGTCCCGGCGTGCAGATCCGAGACCTGAAGGACACGTAGAGGCAGCATCGGCTCGGCAATCTATAGTGAGACCATGACCGACGAGTCTTCCGAGATCTTCGACGACATGTACCTCGGTCTGCGCGCGGGCGCGGCCGAGCGAAAGAAGCGGCGCGGCGAGCCGCTCTCGCCCGAGGAGCAGGAGGTGCTCGGGCGGTGGCAGCGCCTCTCGACCTGGCGGAAGACGATCGCCGTCGGGGCCTTCGCCGTCGGCACGTTCGGGCTCGGATTCACGCTGGGCGGCCTCATCTTCGGCCGCTGGCGCCCGCGGCGCGCGCGCGGCTAGGGACCAGGCGCTAGCCTCGGGTACCCGTCGTCTCGCCTTCCTTCGCCGGGAACAGCACCGCGGGCACGTCTTCGTCACCGGGCACCTTCCCGCGCACGATTACGTCCACGAGCGTGGCGATCACGGCGGCGAAGGGGATGGCGAGGAGCACCGCGAAGCCGCCGAAGAGGATGGCGACCGTCGAGACGGCGACGAGCACGGTGAGCGGCGTGAGCCCGACCGCGTGGCCGAGCACGCGCGGGATGACCGTGTAGTCCTCGGTCAGGCGAACGACCGTGACGACGATTCCTGCGGCGAGCGCCGTCTGCCAGGAGACCGTGAAGCCGACTCCGACCGCGAGTGCCGCCGCGGCGATCGGCCCGATGACGGGGATCAGCTCGACCACGCCCGCGAAGACCCCGATCAGGAGCCAGAACGGCAGACCGATGATCCAGAAGGCGGTCGAGAGCACCGTGGCGACGAGCAGGACGAGCAGCAGCTGGCCGCGCACGTAGGCGCCGAGCTTGAGGTCGATCAGGTTCCACGTGTCACAGACCACGCGCCGTCGCTGAGGCGGTACGAGCGAGAGCACGAGCTCCTGTGCCCGCTCTCGCTCGAAGATCCAGTACGCGGCGCAGGCGAGCGTGAGGATGACCCCGATCAGCACCTCGAAGGCGGTGACCGTGATCTCGACCGCGGGATCGACGAGCTCCTCCGCGGTCGGCAGCTCGTCGAGGCGGTCCTGCACCTCGCGCAGGATGCGCTCCCGGACGCCGGTCGACGTCGCCGCCTCCCGCTGGAGCTCGGCTTCCGAGGTCGGCACGGCCTCGGCGACCTGATCGACTGCCCGCGGGATCACGAACCAGAGGAGGAGGCCGACGAGGGCGACGAGGACGAGGTAATGAGCGGCAATGCCGGCGCCGCGGGGGACCCCGCGCCGCTTGAGCAAGTCGACCGTCGGGCGCATCGCGGCCGCGATCGTGAAGGCGAGGAAGAGAAGGGCGATCAAGAGCCGCAGCTCCCAGAGCGCCCAGGCGGCCGCCACGACGGCGACGAAGACCAGCGCGGCGACGAAGGCCCGACGTGCGGTATCGCGCATGCGCCGTCATTGTGGCCGATCGAGCAGGCGGCAAACGGAGGAGCCCCGCCCGACGCGGCGAAGCAGGCGGCGATGAACGCTGCGCTCGACCCGGGCGAGGAGATCCGCCTCCTCTCGCGCCCCCACGGGGC
>JBOHAJ010000099.1:0-4186 GCA_050697715.1 Gaiellaceae bacterium | reverse complement strand
AGCGACGTCTTCAGCACTCGGCGGACGGCCTCCTCGGTTAGCGTCGCCTCCGCGATCACCGTCTTGCCGTGGCCGCCGCGCTCGAAGTAGCGCGCCGAGACCTTCTTGTCGCCGCCCATGTTCCCCTCGAGCATGGCCCGCTTCGGGCGGACGGGGGAGCGCTCCATGACGTACCCCTGGTTGAGGGCGTAGGAGTTGCGGGTGATCATGTTCATCCCGCAGGCGTCGCCGGTCGTGAAGGCGTACATCACGTGGCACACGGGGCCGACGACATGGGTCTCGATCTCCCGCAGTTTCGCGTGCTTGGAGAGCCCCGGAATGGGATCGGTCGCGAGCCACGAGCGCATCTCCGGAACCTGGGTCTCGATCCACCCGGCGACCTCGCGCGCCTGGCCCACGTCCTCGAAGAGGAACGCACTGGCTCGCGTGATGCGGTCCTTCAGGACATAGGTGCGAAAACCGCCGGACTCGCCGACGGCTCGCGCGCCTCGGTAGAGCGAGATCGAGAGTCCGCCCTCCGTGTTGGCGAGCGGCACGTACACGGCCTCGATCCGGCGCCCGCGCTCGACGAGGGTCCCGTCCGGCTCCTCGAGCTCGTATTCCCCGAGCTCGACGTCGAGGGGCCCGACGACCGCGACGGGGACGGTGGCGACGCCGGTGAGCGCCTCGGTCGCCTTCGCGTAGGGCGTCAGGTCCTGGTCGACGATCGGGCCCTCCAGGCCGAGCACTTCCTGCCGCGCGCGGATCGACTGCGGGTCGTTCCGCCGTGGCCAGCGGATGCGGGCGGAACGGCTCAGATCGAGATCTCGACGTCGCTGACGTCGAGGCCCAGCGACGAGGCGAGGCGCACGCCGGTGTCCAGGTCCTCGCGCAGGCGCCGGATGTCCGTGTCTCGCATGAGGCTGCCGACGAACTCACGCGCCTTCGGGCGCCAAAGTGCGTGCTCGACGAAGATGGGGAGCATCCGGTTGGCGGCGGTGATGAGCTTGCGCTTCGTCTTCGTCGGTGCGCTCGCGAGGAGGACGCGCGCGTACGCCATTCCGGATCCGTGATGGATGCCGTCGTCGACGGTGAGCCGGTTGCAGAGATCCTCCAGGAGGGTCCCGCGTGACGAGCGTGCGATGAGACGGAAGCGCGGGATGATGAGCCGCTCGTAGAAGACCTGCATGAGAAAGACCTTCTCCTCGAGCGAGTCCGCGTCGAGCTGCATCCTCGCGAGCCGGTCGAGGTAGGGATCGGGCTCCGCTCTGCCGCCGGCGTCGGAGGCCAGGCGCAGCCAGGCCTCCGTGTGCCGCGCCTCGTCCTGGACCATGGTCGTGTAGTAGAGCTTCGCCTCGGGGTCCGGAGCGAGCGCGAAGAGCTGCGTCGCCAGCTCGACCGCGAGCTCGTCCGCCTGGAGCTGCTGGGTGATGACCGAGCGCCACATGTCGTTCCGGCGCGCGAGCTTCTGCGGACTGCCCTTGTATTGCGGCACGGGCGGCACGTCGTTCCACGGCAGGTCGCGAACCTGCCACTCGGCGCGTTTGGCGAGCTCGTAGTAGCGGAGGACGCCCGCGTAGGCGCTGCGATCGTCGACGGGTGTATCCGCGAGCTGGGTGACTGGCTCGCTCTCCATGCGCACCACGAGAGGCTAACGTTTCGCGACCGTGGCTGTGCTCATGGACGGAAAAGGGCTCGCCGAGCGAGTGCGGGGCGAGGTGAAGCGCGAGGTGGCGGAGATCGCACGCCCCATCGGGCTCGCCACCGTCCTCGTCGGCGAGGATCCGGCCTCCGCCGTCTACGTTCGCCGCAAGCAGGAAGCCTGCCGCGAGGTCGGCATCGAGCCCTTCGACCGCGTGCTCCGGGCGGACGTCTCCGAGCGTGAGCTCCTCGAGCTCGTGGCCACGCTCAACCAGGACGAGCGGGTCACCGGCATCCTCGTCCAGCTGCCGCTTCCCGAGCAAATCGACGAGGACCGCGTCATCCGCTGCATCGATCCGATCAAGGACGTGGACGGGTTCCATCCCATGAACGCCGGCCACCTGCTTCAGGGGAGCCCGACCTTGGTTGCGGCGACGCCCTCGGGGATCGTGGAGCTCCTGCGCGCGTACGAGATTCCGCTCGTCGGCGCCCGAGCGGTCGTGATCGGCCGGTCGAACATCGTCGGGAAGCCCATGGCGCTCCTTCTGCTGGGTGAGCACGCCACCGTCACGGTCTGTCACAGCCGCACGCGTGACCTCGCCGAGGTCGTCCGTGGGGCGGACGTGGTCGTCGCCGCGGTGGGGCGCCCGGACACGGTCACGAAGGCGATGGTCAAGCCAGGCGCGACGGTGATCGACGTGGGCATCAACCGCGTGGACGGGAAGATGGTGGGTGACGTTGCCGAGGACGTGCGCGAGGTGGCCGGTCATCTGACGCC
Source organism: Gaiellaceae bacterium (assembly GCA_050697715.1). Taxonomy (GTDB): domain Bacteria; phylum Actinomycetota; class Thermoleophilia; order Gaiellales; family Gaiellaceae; genus DASQWP01. The sequence goes on along the minus strand of JBOHAJ010000099.1, from coordinate 1,788 downwards.
TGTCCCGGGCGGGGTCGGCCCGATGACGATCGCGAGCCTGCTCAGGAACACGGTGAAAGCAGCGCGTTTCCAGGCAGGCGCGCTTGCCTTCCCGCGCGGCTGACGCTACCCTGACCGGGCCGCTGAAGGGCGCGGTTAGCAGAGTGCGACGGCTCGCTTTGCCGGGGCCGTCGTTTGTTTGTTGTGAAGGAGGAACAGGTGGCACAGGGCACCGTCAAGTGGTTCTCGAACGAGAAGGGCTACGGGTTCATCGAGCGCGAGCAGGGCGAGGACGTCTTCGTCCACTTCTCCGCGATCACGATGGAGGGCTACAAGTCTCTCCAGGAGGGCCAGCGGGTCGAGTTCGACGTCGAGCAGGGCGACAAGGGCCTGCAGGCGAAGAACGTCACGCTCGTCTTCTAGTCCCGACGTTCGAGCACTTCTGACGGGCCCGGACCTCCGGGCCCGTTTCTTTATGGCTCGCGTCCCGGCTTTCCCCGGGCACTAGACTGGAGACCCGGTGTCGATCAGCAGGGAAGACGTCCTCCACGTGGCCGATCTGGCGCGCCTCGAGATTCCGGAGGACGAGGTCGAGCGCGTCCGCGAGCAGCTCGGCGCCATCCTGGAAGCAGTCGGGAAGGTGTCCGAGCTCGACCTGGCGGAGGTCCAGCCGACCTCCCATCCCCTCGATCTCGTCAACGCGTGGGGAGAGGACGAGCCGCGGCCCTCCCTCCCGCGCGAGGAGGCGCTCGCAAACGCCCCGGATCCGGCGGACGGCTCCTTCCGTGTGCCGGCGGTGGGCGGCTGAGCGGGATGCTCGTCTCTCGGCACGGCGTGTCCGTGTATCGGCGCGAAGCGCGCGCCATGCGTCGACTCGCGGGCGATACGCTCAAAGCGGGTGGAGGCACGGGGTGGCCCCGGAGGGCGACCGCGTGATCGAGACCCTCCGCCTCACCGCCGAGGACGCGATGGGACTCCTCGAGCGCGGCGAGGTTTCTAGTGGAGAACTTGCGCAGGCCTACCTCTCCGCGATCGAGGCGGGGGACGGCGAGCTGCACGCCTATCTTCGCGTGGTCGGCGAATCCGGCGACGGCGTCCCGATCGCGCACAAGGACGTGATCACGACGAAGGGCGTGGAGACCACTGCCGGCTCGAAGATCCTCCAGGGCTACGTCCCCGTGTTCGATTCGACCGTGGCCGCGCGCTGCCGTGAGGCCGGACTGCCGATTCTCGGCAAGACGAACCTCGACGAGTTCGCGATGGGCTCGTCCACCGAGAACTCGGCCTTCGGCCCGACGCACAACCCGTGGGACCTCGAGCGCGTCCCGGGCGGCTCCTCGGGCGGCTCGGCGGCGGCGGTCGCGGCCGGGCTCGCGCCCTGGGCCCTCGGCACGGACACCGGGGGCTCGGTGAAGCAGCCGGCCGCGCTCTGCGGTGTCGTCGGCCTGCGCCCGACGTACGGGACGGTCTCGCGCTACGGGATCGTTGCCTTCGCGTCCAGCCTCGACCAGGTCGGCCCGCTCACGAGGACCGAGCGCGACTGCGCGCTCCTCTACCGCATCGTGGCCGGGAAGGATCCGTGCGACTCGACCACGGTCGAGCTGCCCCAGCCGGTCGAGATCCCCGCCAACGAGGACCTGAAGGGCATCCGCATCGGCGTCCCCCGCGAGATGAACGAGGCGGAGGGAATCGCACCGGGCGTGAGCGAGCGCGTGAACGAGGCGATCCGCCTCGCCGAGGAGCTGGGCGCCCAGGTAGAGGAGACGAGCCTGCCGCGCTCTGTCGACTACGGCCTGCCCTGCTACTACC
>JBOHAJ010000098.1:0-4841 GCA_050697715.1 Gaiellaceae bacterium | reverse complement strand
GCCGCGTCGGTGGCTCTGGTCGCGGTCGCGGGGTTCGGCGTGAGCCGCTTCGACTACGACGCGCTCCGCGAGCCGACCTTCTACGCCCACGGGGAGGAGCTGCCGCGCCTGCTCGCCTTCTCCGAGCGGCTGCTCGAGTCCGGGGAGGGGTACGAGGACTCCTACGACGAGGCAGTCGTGGGCCTCACGCGCCTGATCGCGGCCGCGGGCGGTCGCCGGGACGCACCGCCGATCGCGAGCACGGTCGTCGTCGCCTCGGACCTCCACTCGAACTCGCTGGTCCTCCCGGCGCTCGAGGGGTTCACGGCCGGCAAGATGGTGTTCGTCGCCGGCGACCTGACCCAGCGGGGGACGCGCTACGAGATGCCGATCGTCTCCGCCGTTGCGCGGCTCGGGAGCCCGGTGGTCGCGGTGTCGGGCAACCACGACTCGCGCCCGCTCATGCGCGCGGCCGCCCGGGCCGGCGTCCTCGTGCTCACGCGCAGCGGGCGCCTGCACCCGGACGGCTCGACCGATGGGGACCCCGTCGTGTCCGTCGACGGCCTGCTCATCGCCGGCTGGGACGACCCGCTCGAGAGCGCGCGCGGCGGCCTTGAGCACCGCTCGCTGGAGCTAAAAGAGAGCGCCTTCATCGACGCCCGCCAGGAGCTGCTCGCCTGGTTCGCGGGCCTGCCGGAGCGGCCCGATGTCGTTCTCGTTCACCGCCACGGCCTGGCGCACGCCCTGCTCGACTGGCTCGCGGCGGAGGGAGGGGAGCCCGTCCTGATCGTCACGGGGCACGACCACCGAGGCCACGTCGACCGGCAAGGCGAGCACGTGCTCGTGGACGGCGGCTCGGTCGGCGCGGGCGGCGCTTTCGGCGTGGGGGAGGAGCCCTCCGGCCTCGCGCAGGTGCACCTGGACGCGGCCGGGCGGGCACGGGCGGTCGACCTCATCGAGATGGAGCCCGCCTCGGGCGAGGCGCGCGCCCGTCGCATCGCGCTCGACCCGCTCGAGGAGACCTCCTCGGGAGAGGCGGCCGACGGCTCCTAGCTGCCTCCCGTGCCATGATAGGCCCCGAGAGGAGGCCGACATGGCAGGGAAGAGCCTGACGGAGGTGCTCGACGAGGCGGGGGTCGACTACGAGCTCCTCCCGCACGCGCACACCGACACCGCGGCGGCTGAGGCGGAGACGCTCGGGATCTCTTCGGCCGACGTAGGGAAGACGCTCGTCCTCGCGACGCCCGGAGGCAACGTCCGCGCGGTGCTCCAGGCGTCCGACCGGCTCGACTTCCACAAGCTGCGCGGGCTGCTCGAGGGCGGAAAGCGGATCCGGCTTGCGAGCGAGGAGGAGCTCACCCGCGACTACCCCGAGTTCGAGCTCGGGGCCGTGCCGCCTCTGGGCGGCGCCCGGCGCGACCGGGTGCTCGTCGACCGACGCCTCGCCGAGCGAGATTCGGTGGTCGTGGAGGCGGGCACGCACGAGCAGTCCCTCCGGCTTGCGACGGCCGACCTCCTGCGACTGACCGAGGCCGAGGTCGCGGACCTGGCCCACGACTGAGGAGGGCAGATGAGCCACGAGGAGCACTTCGTCTGGACGACGACTCGCCGCATCAAGCCGGGGACCCGCGCGGAGTTCGAGCAGGCGTGGCAGCCGCCCGAGTTCCCCGCCGGAATGCTGCGCGCCCACGAGCTCTGGTCCGAGGACGAGGAGGAGATCGTGGGGATCTCGTTCTGGGACTCGCAGGAGTCCTGCGATCGCTATCGCGGCTCCGCGCCGGAAACGGAGCGGCGCGAGGCGATGGCACCCTTCGTCCTCGAGGAGAGCTCGAGCGTCTACAGGGGCCGCGAGCTCTCGATTCCCGGCCACTGAGCGGCGTTCAGGCGCGGGTCACCGGTCGCTGAAGTCACGAACACCACCGACTACGCTTTGCAGCCGTGGAGGTGCTTACCCCCCGCGACCTCGACGAGGCGCTCTCGCTGAAGGCCGAGCGGCCCGACGCCGTCCCTCTCCAGGGCGGCACCGACCTGCTGGTCGAGCTGAACTTCGACCGCGCGCGCCCGGAGACCATCCTCAACCTGGAGGAGGTGGCCGAGCTGCGCGGCTGGGCGCGCGACAACGGCTCGCTCCGCCTGGGGGCGGGACTCACCTACACCGAGGCGATGGCGGAGCCGCTGGCCGAGCTCCTGCCCGCACTCGCAGAGGCTTCGCGGACGGTCGGCTCGCCCCAGATCCGCAACCGCGGCACCATCGGCGGGAACCTGGGGACCGCCTCGCCCGCCGGCGACGCCCTGCCCCCGTTGCTCGTCGAGGCCGCGGAGGTCGAACTCGCGAGCGCGCGCGGGATCCGACGGCTGGCGCTGGGCGAGTTCCTGCTCGGGCCGAAGAAGAACGCGCTCGCCGAAGACGAGCTGATCCTGGCCGTGCTGGTGCGGCCCTCGGGCGACCGGCAGACGTTCATGAAGGTGGGGCCACGGAACGCGATGGTGATCGCGGTCTGCTCGCTCGCCCTCGCGGTCGACCGGGAGCGGGGAACCGTGCGGGCCGCCTACGGCTCCGCGGGGCCGGTGCCGGCGCTCGTCACCGGGTCGTTGGAGGATCGCGGCGAGTTTCCGGAGGCGGTGGCGGCGGCGGCCCAGCCCATCGACGACGTGCGTGGAACGGCGAGGTACAGGAGGCACGCGCTGCGCGTCCTGACCGCCCGCGCCCTGGAGCGCTGCCTGACGTGAGGATCGAGCTGACCGTCAACGGGGAGCGGCGCGAGGCGGACGTCTGGCCCGGCGCGAGCCTGCTCTTCGCACTCCGGGAGTCGCTGGGGCTGCCGGGGTCGAAAAACGCCTGCGAGCAGGGCGAGTGCGGCTCGTGCTCGGTGCTGCTGGACGGCAAGCTCGTCTGCGCCTGCCTGGTGCTGGCCGCGCAGGCCGACGGACACGAGGTCGTCACCGTCGAGGGCCTCGGCGAGGGCGGGCAGCTGCACCGCGTGCAGGAGGCCTACGTCGAAGCGGGCGCCGTCCAGTGCGGCTTTTGCACGCCGGGGCTCGTGGTGGCGACGGCCGCGCTCCTCGAGGCGAGCCCGGAGCCGACGGACGACGAGATCCGCGAGGCGCTCTCCGGCAACCTCTGCCGCTGCACCGGGTACCAGAAGATCTTCGACGCGGTGAGGGCCGCGGCCACCGGATGATCCCTGGGGCCACCCCACGCCTCCACCCGCTTCGAGCCTATCGTCGCGAGGCGCACGCGTGGCGTGCCCACTGTGCCGAAACACACCCCGGAGCGTGGAGGAAGTGAGCACGCCCGCTCGGAGGCTCGAGTACGGCCGCGTCTACGAGACCGTCCGCCGCGCGGACGCCGTCCCGAAGGCGACGGGAGAGTTCGCCTACGCGAGCGACCTCTTCGGGGCGGGCATGCTCTGGGGCCACACCGTTCGCAGCCCGCACGCACACGCGCGCATCCTCGCCGTCGACGTCTCCCAGGCCGTGGCCATGCCCGGCGTCCACGCCGTCCTCACCCACGAGGACGTCCCCGGCGAGAAGCGCTACGGCCTCGAGTTCCGCGACCAGCCGGTCCTTGCCTTCGACCGCGTCCGCTACTTCGGCGAGCCCGTGGCCGTCGTCGCCGCCGAGTCGCCCGAGCAGGCCCGCCGCGCCGCCGACAAGGTGCGGGTGGAGTACGAGCCGCTCCAGCCCGTCACCGACCCCGAGCGGGCGCTCGACCTGCCGCCTATCCACCCCGAGCACTGGACGCGGGGCCACGGCTTCCGCGACGATCCGCGCCCGAACGTCGTCCGCACGATCGTCATCCGCCACGGCGACCCCGACGCCCACGGGGACGTGTCCGTCGAGGGCGAATACGAGCTGGGCATCCAGGACCAGGCCTTCCTCGGCCCCGAGTCGGGCCTCGCGGTCCCCGACGGCGAGGGCGGCGTGGACATCTACGTGGCCACGCAGTGGCTGCACGTCGACCGGGACCAGGTCGCTCCCTGTCTCGGCCTCCGCAACGAGCAGGTGCGCATCCACCTCGCCGGCGTCGGCGGCGCCTTCGGCGGCCGCGAGGACCTCTCCATGCAGCTCCACGGGGCCATGCTCGCGCTGCACACGGACCGCCCGGTCAAGTTCGTCTACAACCGCGAAGAGTCGTTCGTCGGCCACATCCACCGCCACCCGGCCCGCATCCGCATGGAGCACCGCGCCGCCCGGGACGGGAAGCTCGTCTGCGTCCACGCCCGGGTCCTCCTCGACGGCGGCGCCTACGCCTCCAGCTCGACCGCGGTCTGCTCGAACGCGGCCTCGTTCGCCTGCGGCCCGTACGCCGTCACGAACGCGCTCGTGGAGGCGACGTGCGTCTACACGAACAACCCGCCCTGCGGGGCGATGCGCGGCTTCGGCTCCGTCCAGGTCTGCTTCGCGCACGAGGCGCAGATGGACCGCCTCGCCGGGGCCCTTGAGCTCGACCCGGTCGAGCTGCGTCTGCGCAACGCGCTCGCCCCGGGGGACGTCCTCCCGACCGGCCAGACGATTACCGGCTCGCTGCCCGTCGCCGAGGTCATCCGCCGCACGGCCGCGCTCCCGGTCCCGGAGCCGGAGGAGTTCCCGCGGGACCCGATTCGCCTTCCCGGCGGCGCGGGGAACACGACCCGGGGAGAGGGGGTTCGGCGCGGCGTCGGCTTCGCCGTCGGGTTCAAGAACATCTGCTACTCGGAGGGCTTCGACGATTTCTGCGCAGCCCGTGTCGTCCTCGCCCGCGACTCCGCCGAGATCCATTGCGCGGCGGCCGAGGTCGGCCAGGGCGTGAATGGCGTGATCCTCCAGGTCGCGCGCACCGAGCTCGGGCTCGACGACGTCACCGTCGCACCCGCCGGCAC
>JBOHAJ010000097.1:0-6240 GCA_050697715.1 Gaiellaceae bacterium | reverse complement strand
CCAACTACCTCTACTCCACCTGGGGCGAGGAGGACGAGGCCCCGCCCGCGGGAAGGCGGACGGTCGTCATCCTCGGCTCCGGCCCCAACCGGATCGGGCAGGGGATCGAGTTCGACTACTGCTGCGTCCACGCGGCGGGCACGTTCCGCGCGCTCGGCTACGAGACGGTCATGGTCAACTGCAACCCCGAGACGGTCTCGACCGACTACGACTCCTCCGACCGGCTGTACTTCGAGCCGCTCCACGCGGAGGAGGTGCTCGAGATCTGCGACCGTGAGCGGCCGGAGGGCGTCGTGATCCAGTTCGGAGGCCAGACGCCGCTCAAGCTCGCCCGGGCGCTCGAGGCGGCCGGCCACCGCATCCTCGGAACGCCGTACGACGCCGTGGACCTGGCCGAGGACCGCGAGCGCTTCGCCGCGCTCTGCGACCGGCTCGGGATCGCCGTGCCCGCGTGGAGCGTCGCTTTCGACTCCGCGACCGCCGTCACGGCCGCGGAGTCGATCGGCTATCCGGTTCTCGTTCGGCCCTCGTACGTCCTGGGCGGACGGAGAATGCGGGTCTGCTACGACGCCGAGGCCGTCGCGAACGCCGCCGCAGACTGCGGCCGCATCCTGGTCGACCGCTTCCTCGAGGGCGCCCTCGAACTCGACGTGGACGCCCTCTGCGACGGCGAGGAGACGGCCGTCGCAGCCGTCATGCAGCACGTGGAGGAGGCCGGCGTCCACTCGGGCGACTCCTCCTGCGCGCTCCCGGCTGTCTCGCTCTCGCCGGCGCTGCTCGAGGAAGTGCGCGAGACCGTGCGCCGCCTCGCGTCGGCGCTCGGCGTGGTCGGGCTCGTCAACGTCCAGCTCGCGCTCGCCGACGGGGAGCTCTTCGTGCTGGAGGCGAACCCGCGTGCCTCGCGGACGGTGCCCTTCGCCAGCAAGGCGACCGGCGTCAACCTCGTCGAGGCGGCGTGCCGGATCGCGGCGGGCGCGAAGGTGTCCGACTTGGACCTGTCCCGGTGCCAGGCACCGGGACACGGGACGCCTGGACACGTCTCCGTGAAGGCAGCCGTCTTCCCCTTCGCCCGCTTCCCAGGCGCCGACCCCGTGTTGGGGCCGGAGATGCGCTCGACCGGCGAGGTGATGGCGAGCGCCGAGGACTTTCCGACTGCCTTCGCGAAGGCCGAGCGGGCGGCCGGGCGGCCGCTGCCCGAGGGCGGCACCGCCTTCCTCTCCGTGCGCGACGCGGACAAGCCGGCCGCGGTCGAGCTCGGCCGGGCGCTCGCCGCGCTCGGCTTTGCCCTCTGTGCGACCGGCGGGACTGCGAAGGCGCTCGCGGCCGCGGGCCTCGCCGTCACGCACGTGCGCAAGGTGACCGAGGCGGGGGAGGGACTGACGGTCGTCGATCTCGTCCGGCGCGGCCGCTGCGAGCTCGTGCTCAACACGCCCGACGGAAGGGGCGCGCGCTCGGACGGGTACCTCATCCGCGAGGCCGCGCTCGTCGCGCGCGTGCCGTGCGTCACGACGATCGCAGGCGCGTCGGCGGCCGTCGAAGCGATCGCCCGCGCGAGCCGGGGCGACACCCTCTCCCTCCAGGAGCGCGTTGCGAGGCGAACGGCTTAGCGTCGTCGCGGTCGAACCCATCGGCCCGTACCACCTTCTGCGCGTCGAGCGCGGCTCCCTCGAGCCGGGCGTGCCCGGGCAGTTCTTCATGCTTCGGCCGCCGGGCCGGCTCCTCCCGCGGCCGATGAGCCTCTGCCTCGCGCCGCCGGGCGAGCTCGCCTTCCTGGTGGACGCGATCGGGCCGGGCACGCGCGCCCTGGCCTCGGTCGAAGCGGGCGAGGAGATCGACGCGCTCGGGCCGCTCGGAAACGGCTTTCGCCTCGACGTCCCCCGACCGCTGCTCGCGGGTGGCGGGATCGGCGTGGCGCCGTTCCCCTACCTCTCGGAGCGCCTGGGCTGCCCGCCGGCGGTCCTCGGCTTCCGGAGCGCCCGTCACGCAGAGGCGGCGGCACTCGTCCCGAACGCCGAGGTCGTGATCGAGCCCACCCTCGTGACGGATGCGCTCCCGACCGGCCACGACATCCTCGCCTGCGGGCCGGAGCCCATGCTCGAGGCGGTCCGCCGCCTCGCACCCCGCGCGCAGCTCGCCTGGGAGGCACCCATGGCCTGCGGCTACGGCGCCTGCTACGGCTGCTCCGTCCAGATCGACGGCGAGCTCAAGCGCCTCTGCATCGAAGGCCCCGTCCTTAACGGGCGTGTCCGGGGTCTGACCCCGGTCATGTCCGAAGGGGCCCCGGCAGCGTGATCCTCAACGCCTCCGGCTGCCTCGACGCCGTCGCCGCGCCGGAGGTCGCCCGGCAGCTCGACGCGTACGTGACGAAGACGGTGACGCCGCTCCCGCGTGAAGGGAACGCGCCCGTGCGGATCGCGGAGACGGACACCGGGATGCTCAACTCGATCGGGCTCGCCAACCCGGGAATCTCCCACTTCCGCGAAACGCTGCCGCGTTTCGCGGAACTCGGAATACCCATCTGGGTGTCGGTGGGAGGGTTCTGCGCCGAGGACTACGCCGACCTCTGCGCTCAGCTGGACAGCGAGCCGGTGGTCGACACGATCGAGCTGAACCTGTCCTGCCCGAACGTCGATGCTCCGAAGGCGGGGATCGCGGAGATTGTCGCCGCCGCCCGAGAGGCAACATCGAAGCCCCTCTATGCGAAGCTCTCGCCCGCGCTGCCGGATATTGGAGCAGCGGCCGCGTCGGCCGCCGCAGCCGGTGCGGACGGGCTCTCGCTCGTGAACACGCTCCGCGGCATGGCGCTCGATCCCGGAACCCTGGAGCCTCGCCTCTCGACAGGCGCGGGCGGCCTCTCCGGCCCGCCCCTCCGCCCGGTCGCGCTCGCTGCCGTCTACGCCGTCTACGGCGCGACCAGCCTCCCGCTCGTCGGCATGGGCGGAGTCGAGACGGGCTCTCACGCGCTCGACCTGATTGCAGCCGGCGCTTCCTCTGTCGCCCTCGGGACGGTGCTCTTCGCAGACCCCGCCGCGCCGACTCGGATCCGCGCCGAGCTCGCCGCCGAGGCGGCAGCCCGTGGTCTGGCGAGCGCCTTCACGGCCCGCGGCCGAGCCCACGAGCTCGTCGACGCGTCCGTTGGCTGCTGAGACAACTGGTTCCGAAAATCCCCGGAAATCTCCCCTTGAAGGACGGGAGGCCGCTGTTAGAATGCCCCGCCATGCACGGCACGAAGACCCAGGTTCAGGCTCCCGCGAGATCGCTCGACCAGCGGATGGACGCGCTCCGCCGGGCCAACGAGATCCGCGTGCGACGCGCTCAGTTGAAGAAGGATCTCAAGGCCGGGAACGTCCAGATCGAGACCATCCTGCGCCAGCCGCCGGACTACGTCGAGACGGCCAAGGTCTTCGACATTCTCATGGCCGTGCCGAAGTTCGGGCGGGTCAAGGCGGCCCGGTTCCTCAACCAGTGCCGCTTCAGCCAGTCGAAGACCGTCGGCGGCCTCAGCGACCGCCAGCGCGCCGAACTGGTCGGCCTCCTGCGCCGCTGAGCAGATCTCCCAAGCTCTTCGTTATCACCGGCCCGTCCGGCGCCGGGAAGGGCACGCTGCTCCAGGAGCTGCTCGCGCGTCGGAACGATCTCGAGCTGGCCGTGTCCGCGACGACACGAGCCCGTCGGCCCGGAGAGACCGACGGCCTCCATTACTACTTCATGAGCGGCGAGGAGTTCGACCGCCGGGTCGAAGAAGGCGAGTTCCTCGAGCACGTCACCTTCGTTCGCCAGCGCTCCGGGACGCTGCTCTCCGAGATCGAGCGCATCTCGGCGAAGGGCAAGGCGTGCCTGCTCGAGCTCGAGCCGACCGGGGCGATCGCCGTCCGCGACCGGGTGCCCGGAAGCGTCACGATCTTCGTGGACGCCCCGCTTGCCGAGCTGGAGCGCAGGCTGCGGGAGCGTGCCACGGAGAGCGCCGGAGAGATCGACGAGCGCCTCGAGCTCGCCCGCGAACAGCAGAAGCTCGCCCACGAGTTCAGCTACGTCGTCGAGAACGACGACGTGGAGCGCGCGGTCGACGAGCTCGAGGCCATCATCAACCACGAGCTCGCAGGTAAGCTTTCCGCGTCATGATGCATCCACGGATCGACACGCTGCTCGAAACCGCCGAGGGCTCGCGGTACGGGCTCGTCATCGCAGCCGCCAAGCGCGCCCGGCAGATCAACAACTACCACCATCAGCTCGGCGAGGGCACCTTCGACGATTTCCCGCCGCCGCTCGTCGAGTCGCGCTCGAAGAACTATCTGACGCTGGCCCTCGAGGAAATCGCCGAGGGCAAGATCGAGATCTCCTACAAGTAGGGGTAGGGGCTCTCGGGCCGGGGCCGGAGTGGCTCGCGTTCTCGTCGGCGTCACCGGCGGCATCGCCGCCTACAAGGTGTGCGAGCTCGTCCGGCTGCTCGTCCAGGACGGGCACGAGGTCGTCCCGCTCCTGACCCCGGATGCCGAACGCTTCGTCACGACGCACACGTTCGAAGCCCTCGCCCGACGAGAGGCGCCCCGCGACCTCTACCCACACCTCCTCGAGGCAGAGCTCCTCGTGATCGCGCCGCTCTCGGCGAACACGCTCGCCAAGCTCGCGCACGGTTTGGCCGACAACCTCCTCACGCAGGCCGCGCTGGCCTTCCGTGGCCCGATGCTCACAGCGCCTGCCATGAACGTCCGCATGTGGGAGCATGCGGCGACGCAGGCAAACGCGGCGACGCTCCGCGAACGCGGCGTCGAGCTGGTCGGCCCGGAGGTGGGGGAGCTGGCCGAGGGTGAGCAGGGCCCTGGCCGCATGAGCGAGCCGGAGGCGATCTTCGCGCGCTGCCTGGAGCTCCTGGGGGCGGCGGGGCCGCTGCGGGGGAAGCGCGTCGTCGTCTCCGCCGGAGGTACGCGTGAGCCGCTTGATTCGGTTCGCTTCCTCGGCAACCGCTCCTCGGGAAAGATGGGCGTCGCTCTCGCCCGCGAAGCGCGGCGGCGCGGGGCGGAGGTGACACTCGTGGCCGCGAACCTCGCCGTCGCGACCCCCGAGGGCGTGGAGGTCGTGCCCGCGCCGACGGCGGCCGACATGAAGCGCGAGATGCTTGCCCGCGGGGACGCGGACGTCGTCCTCATGGCCGCCGCCGTCGCCGACTACCGCCCAAGCGAGCCGATCGCGGGCAAGCGCCCGAAGGAATCCCAGACCTGGACGGTCCAGCTCGAGCGGACCGAGGACGTGCTCGCGGAGCTCGTGCGCAGGCGCAGGAACGGCCAAGTGCTCGTGGGCTTCGCCGCCGACGAGGGGGAGCGGGGTCTCGAGCGCGCCCGGGAGAAGCTGGCCAACAAAGGAGGGAACCTTTACGTCTTCAACGACGTATCCCGTACGGACATCGGTTTCGAGTCCGACGCCAACGAGCTCGTCCTCCTCTCGCGGGCGGGGGAGCGGCTGATCGGCAGGCGAAGCAAGGAGGAGTCGGCTGTGGCTATCCTCGACGAAGTCGAGACCCTGCTGGGAGGGGCCTGATGGACGAGCACGCCGTGGGAGCGAGAGAGCCGCTCGAGGCGTCGCAGACTGCGGCGCTGACCGCGCGCATCCTGGAGAACCTGCGGACGGTGATCCACGCTCCGGACGAGACGCTCGAGTTCGCCGTCCTCTGCCTCCTCTCCGAGGGACATCTGATCATCGAGGACTTCCCGGGCGTCGGGAAGACGACGCTCGCCAAGGCGCTCGCGCGCTCCGTCGACTGCTCCTTCTCGCGACTCCAGTTCACGCCTGACCTGCTCCCGTCGGACGTTACGGGCGTCAACGTCTTCAGCCAGCGCTCGGGCGAGTTCGAGTTCCGACCGGGCCCTGTCTTCGCCAACATCCTCCTCGTCGACGAGATCAACCGCGCCTCGCCGAAGACCCAGGCGGCGCTCCTGGAATGCATGCAGGAGCGACAGGTGACGGTCGATGGGGTCTCGTACCAGCTCGCGCCGCCCTACATGGTCATGGCGACGCAGAACCCGATCTAGTACGAGTGGACGTACCCGCTCCCGGAGTCCGAGCTCGACCGCTTTACGATGCGGATCGCGATCGGCTACCCGACTCTCGCCGACGAGGCGAAGATGCTGACCGAGAACGCCGCGGAGACGCCGCTGGAGCGGCTGGAGCTCGTGGCCAGCGCGCTGGAGGTGCTCGCGGCCATCGACGACGCGAAGCGCGTCTTCGTCGAGGAGAGCCTCAACC
>JBOHAJ010000096.1:0-9631 GCA_050697715.1 Gaiellaceae bacterium | reverse complement strand
CGCCAGCACGAGGAAGTCCTCCTGGTTGGCCTCGCGGTGGTACATCCCGCTCGGCTGTCCGGGCGAGAACACGACCAGGCTGTATCCGAGGTCCGCGAACGGTGCGTCGTCGCCCTCGAAGAAGCAGACGGCTCCGAAAGCGTCGTTTGTCAGCCACGCCGCGTCCCGGACGTTGACGACGAACCAGCCGTCGGACACCGGTTCGAGACCGTAATCCGACTTTTCTAGGCGTGCTTCCTCGACCATCCCTGCTCCTCTCTTGCCGTCGTTCAGCGCCGCTGCCAGCGCCCAACTATCCCCGACCTGGGACACGACCGATCAAACGTCTAGGCTCTTCGGGGATGCGCGAGCTGCACGCCTTGAACGCCGTGCTCCTGATCGCCGCGAACGTGCTCGCCTTCGGCTGGGGGGCCGTCTACGTGCGCCGCAGGCGGACGCCGGGGCGCGTCTACGCCCACGCTCTGGCGGCGGCGCAGGCGCTCGTGATCGCGCAGGTCGCGCTCGGGCTGCTCCTGCTCTCGGCGGGCAATCCGTCGCCGGACCGCTTGCACCCGCTCTACGGAGGCCTCGCGCTTGCGGCCGTCCTCTCGCCCTGGCTGTATGCGCCACCGGTCCCTGCCCGGCGCCTCGCGTGGTTCGTGGGGGCGAGCCTCGTCGCCTCTGCGCTCTCGATCCGAGCGTATTTCACGGGAACATGAGGGACGTCAACCCGACTGCCCGCGCCTTCGCCATCCTCGTCGTCATCGCGGCGATCATCACCGCGTTGCAGCTCCAGGTCGGGCTCGAGGTCATCCTCCTCTTCCTCCAGGCGCTCTTCCTCGTCGCCATTGCCTACATCCTCTTCGTCCTCTGGCGCCGGCGCCGCGATGAGATCGGCATGTGGTCGACCCGCTCGCAGGTGGTCTTCTACGGCGGCGCCGGGCTCGCGCTCGCCGACATCGGGCTCGCCTTCACGCCGTGGTTTCCGACTACCGGCCTCGAGTCCGTCGTCTTCCTGCTCGCGCTCGCCGCCGGGGCCTTCGCCATGTGGCGAGTCTGGCGCGACGAGCACACCTACGGTTACTAAGTGCCTAGGAGCTCGGTACTCTCGCCGCGGCGCCGTCCAACGAGTCGAGGATGGCGCGGATCTCCTGCGCGGTGCCGACGAAGATCGGCGTGTCACGCTCCGTGAAGCGGCTCGCCTCCGTCTCGCGCAGCGTCATCATCAGCTGGAGGAAGTCCGAGGGGGCCTCGCACTCGAAGGCGGTCATGAACTCCTGGTCGTCGATCCCGAACGAGTAGGTGGTGTGGTTCGTGATCGTCACGAAACGGCTGCCGACCGCCGCGTGTTCCTGCATGGCGCGGCGCCGGTCCTCCAGCGGGAGCGAGTACCACTCGCGCTTCTTCACGAACGGATAGACGACGAGGTAGGGCGCGCCGCGGGGGACGACTAGCCGCGGCCGGCTGCTCTTCTGCTCGAAGTACTGGGACGGCTTGGTGGCCGCCACATATGAGTACGGCGTCGTCAGCCAGCCGGCGAGCGGGGTCCCGTTCAGCTCCGTGGCGAGCTCGCGGAGGTCGTCCCAGCGCTCGGTCAGCTTCCAGAGCATGAAGTCGGCCTCGGGGCGGACGCCGACGAGGCTGTAGCTGCGGAGCTCCATGCGCTCGGCCCACTCCTCGACGACCTCGGCGAACGCCTCCTTGCCGGCGGCGCGCTCCTCGACCGGGAGCCGGAGCCAGGCCGGATCGGCCTTGTAGAGCGCGTACGCGACGTACTGAGTCGAAGTCTCCTCAGCCACGGCGCAATCGTACCGCCTTGCGTGACGGCTTCCCGCCTACCCTCGGAGAGGAGTGCGGGCGCGCTCCCGGGCGGGCAGGCGGGCGCGCCCGTACCGACTGTGGGGCCAGCACCAACCTACGCCGCGGCCTCGCCCGCGACGGCGAGCGTGACCCCGGCCTGGGGCATCTGCGTGATCTCGGCGGCGGGCGTGAAGAGGCGCTCGCGCGACATGAGGAAGAGCTCGGGGATGATCTCGGCTCGGAGCTTGCCCTCCGAGAAGACCCGCACGACCGAGCTCTGCGAGACGGCCACGGCGATGGCGGCAGTGGTGCGCGAGATGGAGGCGGCAGCCGCGTGGCGCGTGCCCAGCCCAGGGAGGAAGTTGTCCGGAGCGTTGACGTCCACGTCGATGAAGCGGCCGGCGGAGACGAACGTGCCTCCGTCCTCGAGGACGAAGGCGCCGTCCAGCTGTGCGAATTCCTTGATCGTCTCGCGCAGCTCCGGTCGCTCGACCTGTAGGAGCTCGCTCGGATGGCCGTACAGGGGATCGAGCAGCAGCGAATGCGAGTGCTCGAGCACGTTCTCGACGTCGCCGATCACGAAGAGCGTCCCGATCTTGCGGCCCTCGCGTCCCTCGCGTGCGAGCTCGACGGCAAGCTGGATGACCTCTTCGAGCGTGCGCCGTCGCTCCTCCGTGCAGCGCGCGCTCTTGCACACCGCGCCGAAGGTCGCGTCCAGCCACGCGTAACGTGCGTCCCCGGCCATCGCCTGTTCAAACGAGCGAGGGGAGGTGTCTAATCCCGCGTCTCAGAGATCGGCCGCGAGCGTGGCCCAGCCGAAGCGCTCCGCTCCCACGGGCGAGCCGCTCAACGGGTCGTAGAACTCGTTGAAGCCGCCACGCTCGACCAGCGCGCGCGAGCGGTCGGCGAGCTGGGCGGCGACGTCGTCGTAGCCGTGCAGGCGCAGGCCGTGGATTAGGAGCCAGTTCGTGTTCATCGAGGCGGGCCCGCGCCAGATGAAGCGCCAGCCCCGCACGCGGTGGTCGGGCGTGAAGCTCGGCTCGTCCAGGGCGACGGAGGGGACCGGGTACGGGGCCCAGAACTGGCGCCGGTCCGTGAGCCGTTCTACCAGTGCGTCGGCCACGTCGGCCGGGAGATCCGGCAGGACGAGCGGCATGAGCCCGTGCACCGTCTTGACTCGGGCACGCCGCTCCTCGGCGCCGGCGAGGTTGAAGAAGAGGCCCCGCTTGGGATCCCAGCAGCGCTCGAGCAGCGCGGTGGTGACGCGCTCGGCAGCGCCGTCCGCCCACACCGCGAGCCGCGAGCGCCCCTCGCGTGCTGCGAGGCGGGCGAGGGAGCGAAGCCCCTGCCCGTAGACGGCGTTCACCAGCACGTCCTCGACGTGGTGGCCGAAACGGCGGAAGATCGCCTCGAGGTCGAAGCGCGCGAGCTTGTTCGCTACCTGGGACAGCCGTGGGCGGGAGCCGAGGGTGAGCGGATGGAAGCGGCGTATGCCGACGACGTCGTCGTAGGCCGGGCTGAAGTCGAGCCCGCTCTCGAACTGCGAGACGATGGAGATCAAGCCGTCCCCGTCCGGGTCGCGGTGTCCGGCGAGGAAGCGGTGGTAGCGCTCGAGCGCCGGGAGGGCCTCGGCCAGGAAGCCGCTGTCCGCTCCGGCGGCGACCACGCGCTCGACGGCCTGGGCGATGACCGGCGGTTGGATACCGGCCGTCGTCCGCGGCTTGCGGCGGAACGGAAGGCGTGACCCGGTGCTGCTCTCGAGGTAGTGCCAGGCCAGGCGCGAGATCCGCGTCTGGTCCCAGAAGACGACGTGGGGGATGAGACCGCGCTCGTCCTGCCAGGCGAGCAGGCCGCGCAGCTCGTCGGCGGCGCGCTCGGGGTCCGACCGCGACCAGACGACCGCGTGGAAGCACGAGTCCCAGAACCACTGGAACGGGTACGCGCGCAGGGACGGCACCGAGAACCGAAAGCGGCGTCCGTCCAGTTCCGCGGTCTGGGTGTTCGCGACCAGGAGGTCGCGGGCAGCCTCGTCGAGCGGGGTGTGCACGGCGTCCCGGGACATGCGGACTCACCGTAGCCGAGCTTTCGCGGAAGCTGAATAGCATGGGCCGCGTGCCCGGCCGCGGCAGCTAGCGCTCGAGCGACGAGCAGCCCGTCAACCCGTTGACGAGCCAGCCGCCCGCGCCGTCGTCAAAGAGCTCGACCACAGCGAGCACCTCACCGTCGCGAACGAGCCGGTACTCGGGCTGCTCCGCCCGCGGCCAGCCCGCCGGCTCGATGACGTCGCCTGGCTCCCTGTACCTGTCGAGAGCGTCGTGCGCGGCGCCAAGCGGATCGGGCTTCCCGCGCGCATCCTCGGCGTACGAGCTCTGCGCCGTGAAGGCGGAGTCGCAGTCGAGGCGAGTCGGGACCCAGATTCGGTCCTCGTCCACGATCTCGAGCGGCGCGCGCGGCACGTCGCTTCCGTCCTCCGTGGAGGCGTCATAGCAGGTGACGGAGACGGTGCCCGGGTGGAGGTCGGCGACGTGAGCCGACGTGCCCTGCGGCGCGTCGGCGCCCAGTCCGCCCTCGCTCGGGTCGAAAATCGAGAACGAGAGGTCCGTCCCGGTGTCATTGACAAACTCGAGGTGCACGCCGTCAGCCTGGGGCCTGACCGACGGCGTTTCCAGCCGGGGGGCTCCGTTCGCGTTGCAGAAGACTCTGGCCACGTCCGGGAGCGCAATGCTCTCCGGCCCGTCGCTCGTCCCTCCAGACTGAGGAGCCTGCTCCTGGCCGCAGCCGGCGAGGAGAGCGGAGGCGGCAGCAGCCGCCAGGCACGTGCGTTGCATCGCCTCCTTAGACGGCGGCGAGGCCGCGAAGTTCCCCGCTACTCGCTCGAAGCCCCGGCATCGCCGCTCGCGGGCGCGATCACCAGACCACGAACTCGCTACCTGGCTCTTGGGGCGGTTTCACTCGACGGGCTGCGATTCGCGACTCGAGGGGCCGCCAGACGCCGAGCACGTTGCCTGAGAGGATCACGACGCGGCCGTCGGCTGTCCAGGCAACGTCAGTCGCCTTCGGGACAATGCGGGCGGGCATGCCAGGCAGGTGCTGCCAGCGCCGGGTCGCCGTGTCGAGCAGCCACATGTCGACCCTGTGTTCGGGAGAAAACGTCGCGAACTCGACGATGGCGAGCCGGCCGTTCGGATCTCCGGTGACGTCGCCGAGGGAGTAGTCGGGTCTGCTCGGCCAGCGAACGCGGTGGCTGGCGCCGCTGCCGACGTCGTGGAGGAGGAGTGGCGTGCGCCGGTCGATGCCCGTCAGCAGGAGATTCCCCACGGCAGGCTGGGCCTGCTGGTACCCGAGCCGGGCGATGTTGGCGTTCGGCTTGATGAGCGCGTAGTGCGCGTTGGTCCCACCCGGGCCTATGTAGCTCACGAGCAGCCCGGTGGGTAGCTCCGCGACCAAGCTGGCTCGGCACGAGACGTGTCGGGCAGTGCGCAGTGGCCGGCCGTCGAGCCCGATCTCGCGAACCGTGCACTGGTGGGCTCCTCGGCTAAACGTCCACACTCCTTCGCCGTCGCTGGACGGCACAGCCTCCGAGGTCGTGGCGAGCAGAGTTGCGGCGGTGCTTCCATGCCGCACCAGGTAGACGCCGGGCCCTGCTCGGCAGTCGTTACAGAAGCGGTACGAGAGCAGGAGCGCGTCCTCCCCTAGGGGGAAGACGCCGACCCCTCTGTGGCCGCCCGTGGGAAGCCCCGTAATTCGCCGGGCACTTCCTCGGTCCAGATCCAGCACGAACGGCGGAAGGTCGGCGACCAGGAGCCGAAGACCGGTGGGACCCTCGAGCGGCACGGCGCCGCTCCTGCTTGGCCATGGAGCTTTCGAAGGCGAGTCCGGCGCCGTCGTGGGCGCGGCTACTCCCTTCGACGGGCGGGTCGGACTCTGCTCCTCTCGCGACCCGACGCGGTCGACAGTCATCAGCGTGGCCAGGACCACTATGCCCCCCGTCACCAGCCCGACAGTGGTGAGCCGGCGTGAGCCGCCCCCCTTCTCTGGCCGTGAGGACCGCGGTGGGATCGCGCTCGTCACGACACTACTACGCGGGCTTCCGCGATCGCGTTCCCGTACTTCGGTTCGGGGGCAGGTATGAATGGACCGTGTCCGAGCAACTAGTGGGCTTGATCCGTGACAATCAGCCCTGCGTCGCCCTGACCGGGGCCGGCGTCTCGACGGAGAGCGGGATTCCCGACTTCCGCTCCCCGACGGGGATCTGGGCGCAGTTCGACCCGCTCGAGTACGCGACGCTCGGGGCGTTCCGGGCCGACCCGGAGAAGGTCTGGCGCTTCTACGCGCCCCGCTTCGCCATGCTCACCGAGGCGCAGCCGAACGCGGCACACCTGGCCCTCGCCGAGCTCGAGCGTCTCGGGCTCGTGCAGGCCGTCGTCACACAGAACATCGACCTCCTGCACGAGCGGGCAGGGAGCCGCGACGTGGTCGAGGTGCACGGCTCGATCCGGACGTCGACGTGCCCTGCTTGTGGTTCGCGCTACGAGCTCGCCGCGGTCGTGCCGCTCATCGAGGCAGGGGACGGCGCCCCTCGCTGCACCGACTGCCGCGCGGTGCTGAAGCCGGACGTCGTCTTCTTCGACGAGCTCCTTCCGGAGGGAGTAATGGAGCGCGCGCAGGAACTCGCCGGGCAGGCGCGGCTCCTGCTCGTGGTCGGGTCCTCGCTCGAGGTCTATCCGGTGGCCGACCTGCCGCACCGAACGCTGGCTGCGGGCGGCAAGGTCGCGGTCGTGAACAGGACGCACACGTGGGTGGACGGGCGCGCCGCGCTCACGGTGGCACGCGCGGCCGGCGAGGTGCTCGCCGCCGTGGTCCAGGAGCTGCGACCCGGCCTGCCGGTGGACGTCGTCGACTACGAGCCGGCCTGGCCGCGGCTCTACGAGGAGGAAGCGGCGCGGGTGAGCGAGGCGCTCGGGGACGCCGTCGTCGCGATCGAGCACATGGGCTCGACGTCGGTGCCCGGGCTCGCCTCGAAACCGGTGATCGACATCTCCGTCGGCCTGCGGTCGCTCGAGCTCTCCCCAAGGGAGATCGCGGCGATGGAGCGGCTGGGCTACGAGTACCTGGGCGAGTTCGGGCTCCCCGGTCGCCTCTACCTCCGCAAGGGCCGCGAGCGGCGCACGCACCACGTGCACGCCGTCGAGTGGGGAGGGGAGCACTGGCATCGCCACCGCGCCTTCCGCGAGTACCTGCGCGCGCACCCCGAGGAGGCGGCCGGCTATGCCGAGGAGAAGCGGAGCCTCGCCGCCGAGTCCTCGGACACGAACGACTACTGGGAGCGCAAGCAGGCCTTCATCGACGCGCTCTTCGCCCGCGCGTGGCGCTGGTACGAGCAGCGGCGCTGAGGAGCTTGTGTTCCACGCGCACAAAGCTTCAGAGAAGGCGGAGGATGGATTCACGCCTTCCTGCGGCTTGTGCCGGTGAAACACAAAGGTGCTGGGAGGGACGTGGCTACGCTTGGCCGGGAGATGGCGACGGCGGCGAAAACGCGAGAGGAGCGGATTGAGGAGCAGCTCAAGGGGCTCCCGGGGAAACCGGGCGTCTACCTCTTCCGCGGCCGGGAAGACGCCGTGCTCTATGTGGGCAAGGCGAAGTCGCTGCGCGCGCGCGTGCGCTCATACTTCCGCGGCGGCGACGCCCGGCTCGGGCTGGACCGGCTGATCGCCCGCGTGGAGCGGATCGAGGTGATCGTGTCCCAGACCGAGTCGGAAGCCTTTCACCTCGAGCAGAACCTCATCCGCCGTCACCGCCCGGCCTTCAACGTCCGCCTGCGCGACGACAAGTCCTACCCCTACATCGCCGTGACCGTCGAGGACGACTACCCGCGCGTCATGTTCACCCGCGAGCGGCACAGGCGCGGCGTCGTCTACTTCGGCCCCTACGCGTCCGCGAAGAAGGTGCGGGAGACGCTCGACGTCCTCAACCGCGTCTTCCGCTACCGCCCCTGCGAGGGCCCCCAGCCCGGGCGCCATTCGGGCATCCCCTGTCTCGACTACCACATCGACCGTTGCCACGCGCCCTGCGTGGGTTACATCTCGCGCGAGGACTACCGGGAGATCGTGGACGGGGTGGTCGAGTTCCTCTCCGGGGAGACGCGACCCATCCTGCG
Organism: Gaiellaceae bacterium; assembly: GCA_050697715.1. Taxonomy (GTDB): domain Bacteria; phylum Actinomycetota; class Thermoleophilia; order Gaiellales; family Gaiellaceae; genus DASQWP01. The sequence continues at coordinate 1,695 of JBOHAJ010000096.1, read as the reverse complement.
CGAGCTGGAGGAGAAGATGGCCGCCGCCGCCGAGCGGCAGGACTTCGAGGAGGCGGCGCGCTACCGCAACCGGCTTTTCTCCGTCCGCCATCTGGCCGACCGCCAGGCCGCGGACAAGCGCGCGATCGGCACCGTGGACGTGCTCGGAATCGCTGCCGACGGCGGCACGGCGGCCGTGCAGGTCTTCCCGCTCCGGGGCGGCCGCCTGGTCGACCGCCACACCTTCTACCTCGAGAACGCGGCCGGGGAGGACGAGCCCGCGCTGCTGGAGGCCTTCTGCGTCGAGTACTACGGGAGCGCGCCGAGCGTGCCGCCTTTGATCGTCATGCCGGCCGGCGCCGGCCCCATGACGGGGCTCGCGGAGTTCCTGAGCGATCTCAGAGGGTCGAAGGTCGAGGTGCGGGCCGCTCAACGCGGAGAGAAGCGACGGCTGGCCGAGCTCGCCCGTCAGAACGCGGAGCTCGCCCTCGCCGGCGACACGGCGCAGAAGGAGCGAACGCGGCTCCGCCGGATCGAGGCGCTCGAGGAGCTGCGCGAGACGCTCAACCTCGAGAGCCTTCCGATCCGGATCGAGTGCTACGACATCTCCACCATCCAGGGGGAGTCGCCGACCGGGTCGATGGTCGTCTTCCAGGACGCCGTCCCGAAGAAGGCGCATTACCGCAAGTTCGGGATCAAGCGGGTGGAGGGACAGGACGATTTCGCGATGATGGCCGAGGTCCTCTCACGCCGCTTCGCCCGCTCACAGCCCGCGACCGCGGAGCGCTACGACGAGGGCTTCGCCGCCATCCCCAACCTCGTCGTCGTGGACGGCGGCAAGGGTCAGCTCTCGGCCGCGCTCACCTCGATGCAGGCCTACGACCTTCCCCGCGTGGCCGTGATCGCCCTCGCCAAGCGTGAGGAGGAGGTCTTCGTGCCCGGCCGCCCGGATCCGATCCGGCTCAAGCGCGACTCCGCCGGGCTCCAGCTCCTTCAGCGCGTCCGCGACGAGGCGCACCGGTTCGCGCTGGGCTTCCACCGGCAACGGCGGGACGCGCACGCGCGCGAATCCATTCTCGACACCCTCCCCGGCGTCGGGCCGGCGCGCAAGCGCGCGCTCCTGCGCCATTTCGGATCGCCCGAGCGCCTGCTCGATGCCTCGGCGGAGGAGCTCGAGGGGGTTCCGGGCGTTCCCGCCAAGACCGGGCGCTCGATCTACGCCGCGTTGCACAGGGCGGGACGCGCCTAGGGTGTGTCCTGTAGTTCATCGGAGCCAGATTCGACCGGCTCAGCGACGGACGCGGTAGTGGATGTGTGTGGCCTCCGGCGTGTCGATCACCCGAACGATCTCCAGTTCGACGCGCGACGGCAACACCTCGAACTGCCGACGGCCACGACCGAACAGCACCGGGATCTGGTGAATTACCAACTCGTCCAGCACACCGGCCTCGAGCGCCCGTTGCGCCGTGTACGCGCCATGCACCAGCACGTACCGGTCCCCGGCGGCGGCCTTCGCCTGCGCCATCGCGCTCTCGATCCCATCGGTCACATACGTCACCAACGGATAGTTCGCGACGGACGGGCCGGGCGGCCGGTGACTGGGCACGAAAATCGGGACACCGTGATTGTCGCCGCCCCAGTGGTCGACCTGCTCCACGGTCCGCCGGCCGGCCAGCACCGCACCGAAGGCGTTCATCTGGTCGAACAGCTCCCCTG
>JBOHAJ010000095.1:0-5083 GCA_050697715.1 Gaiellaceae bacterium | reverse complement strand
GGTCAGGGCGGCGGCCGCTCCCGCCGCCTGCGTGCGCATCCTGCGCCGCCGCCGCCCGGACGTCGTTCTCGGGGGAGGCGGCTACGTGGCCGGGCCTATGGCTCTGGCGGCGGCGCTGCTGCGGATCCCTGCGGCCTTGACCGAAGCCGATGCGCACCTCGGGTTGGCGAACCGCCTCGCCGCGCCGTTCGCAATGCGCGTTTTTTGCGCATTTCCGATCGAAGGGCTGGAAGGGGGCAAGTATCGGGTGGTCGGTCGGCCGATCCCACGACGCTCCCACCCGGTCGAGCGCGAGGAGGCGCGGCGCCGCTTCGGGCTCCCCGGGGAGGGACCGGTCGTGCTCATCTTCGGCGGGAGCCAGGGCGCCCGTCGCCTGAACCAGGCCGCGCTCGAAGCCTTCGCCGACGAAGGCCCGGCCGTTCTGCACCTCGCCGGCGAGCGCGACTTCGCCGCCCTCGAGGCGCGGCCGCGCAGGGAGGCGTACCGCCTGCTCGCGTTCACGAACGACTTCGGGGCCGCCCTCTCGGCCGCCGACCTCGTGGTCGCGCGGGCAGGGGGGTCGGTGTGGGAGGTGGCCGCGGCCGGGAAGCCCGCGCTGCTCGTCCCCTACCCGCATGCGACCGCCGATCACCAGACCAAGAACGCCCGCTACTTCGAGCGGGGCGGCGGGGCCGTCGTCGTCCCTGAGCCTGAGCTCGACTTGCGCCGGCAGGTCGTAGAGCTGGTGGCCGACCCCGAGCGCCTCGAGCGCATGGGGGCAGCGATGCGCAGCGTCGCTCGGCCGAACGCCGCCGAGGCCGTCGCCGAGGAGCTGATCGCCCTTGCGTCCGCTTGAGGGACGCCGGATCTGGTTCGTCGGGATCGGCGGCGCCGGGCTCTCCGCCTACGCCGTCCTCGCGCATGCCTGGGGGGCGGAGGTTGCCGGCTGGGACCGCCGGGAGACTCCCTACCTGCGCCCCGTGCGCGAGGCCGGGATCGCGGTCGCGATCTCCGACCAGCCCGAGCCCGCACCGGACGGCTGGGAGGCCGTCGTCTCCACGGCGTACGCCGGGCGCGCCGAAGGCCGGCCGCGCGCCGAGTTGCTCGCCGAGCTCGTGGCGGCGGCGCCCTCCATCGTCGTGGCGGGCGCACACGGGAAGACGACCACCGCGGCGATGATCGCCTTCTGCCTCGACCGCCTCGGCCTCGATCCCTCCTTCGCGGTCGGGGGCGAGATCCCGCAGCTCGGAACGCACGCTCGCGCCGGCTCCGGTTGGCTCGTCGTCGAGGGAGACGAGTCCGACCGCACGGTGGCCGCGCTTCCGGCCAGGATCGCCGTGATCACGAACGTCGATCTCGACCACCACACGACCTTCGCCTCGCGGGCCGAGGTGGAGCGGCTCTTCGTGGACTGGATCGAGCGCATGGGCGTCGAGCACGTCGTGCGCGGGGATGAGCTCGCGCCGGCCGCCGTCGAGCTCGCGGTGCCCGGCGAACACAACCGCCTGAACGCCGCCTGCGCTCTCGCTGCGCTCCAGCTCGCGGGCGTGCGGAGGGAGGAGGCCGCGCCCGTGCTGGCGGAGTTCGGCGGTGCCGGGAGGCGGTTGGAGGGTCGTGGGGAGGCTGAGGGCGTTCGCCTCTACGACGACTACGCCCATCACCCGGCCGAGTTGGCGGCGACGCTCGCCGCCGTGCGCGACCTCGCCGGCGACGGGCGCGTGCTCGTCCTCTTCCAGCCCCATCTCTACTCGCGGACGCTCCACCTTGCGCGTGAGCTCGCGGCCGCTCTTGCCGCCGCGGACGCGGCCTGCGTGACGGACATCTATCCGGCGCGCGAGGAGCCCCTCCCCGGGGTGAGCGGCAAGCTGGTCGTGGATGCGCTCACCGAGCTCCGGCCCGGCATGAGGGTCGGCTGGGCACCGACTGTCGAGGACGGTGCCCTGCTCGTCTCGCGGCACGCTCGTCGTGGGGACGTGGTTCTCACGATCGGAGCCGGCGACGTGGACCGAGCGGTCCCTCTGCTCGGGGAAAGGCTCCGGGCGTGAGGTTGGAAGAGCGCGTTCCTCTCTCGCGCTTCACGACGCTCGGGACGGGTGGGCCCGCACGCTGGTTCGCGCGGCCCGAGAGCGTCGAGGAGTTGGTGCAGCTTCTCTCCTGGGCAGAGGAGCGCGGGGTGCCGGCCGCGCCGGTCGGGCTCGGCTCGAACCTCCTCGTCGCGGACCAGGGTGTCCGCGGCCTCGCCCTCAAGCTCACCGGAGGGCTGGGGTCCGCCGAGGCGCGCGACGGCCTCCTCGTCGGGGGAGGCGGGGCACCGCTCGCCGTCTGCCTGCACCGCGCCCGCGCCGCCGGGCTCGGCGGGATCGAATTCGTCTGCGCCATCCCCGGCACCGTCGGCGGAGGCGTCTGGATGAACGCAGGCGCGTACGGCGGCGACATTGCCGGGGTGCTCGTGCGCGCGCTCGTGGCGGGCGCCCGGGGCGCCGAGTGGCGAACGCCGGCCGCGCTCGGGTTCGCCTACCGCAGGTCCGGCCTCCGGCCCGGCGAGGTCGTCGCTGCGGCCGAGTTCCGGCTCGAGCCGCGCTCGCAGGAGGAGATCAAGCGCACCGTTGCGGAGATGCAACAGCGGCGCAAGGCGGCGCAGCCGACCAACAAGCGCACCTTCGGGAGCGTGTTCAAGAACCCGGAGCACGAGCTCACGGCGGGACGGATGCTCGAGTCCTGCGGCCTGAAAGGCCACCGGATCAGGGGCGCGCAGATCTCCCCCAAGCATGCGAACTTCATCGAGAACGCCGACGGGGCGCGCTCGGAGGACGCCGTCGCCCTGATCGCCGAGGCGCGTCGGCGCGCGCGCGAGCAGTTCGGCGTGGAGCTCCGGCCGGAGGTGCAGCTGCTCGGACCGATCGCAATCCCCCCGTTCGAGGAGTAGGACAGGCTGGGCAGGCGGCGAACTGGCCCTTGGTGGTTCGCCGACCGCACCTTCCCCTGGTCCCGCCGCGCGTCCTGCGGCCCGGCCTTTCCCTGCTCCGCCCTTCGCGGCGAACACTCGGCGCCGCGGCAGCAGCGCTGGCCGTTCTCGCGCTCGCCTACCTCACTGCGCGGGAGACGGCGCTCTTCGCCTTGGAGCGGGTCGAGGTCAGGGGCGCTCCGTCGGATGTGCGCGCCGCGGTCCTCGAGGCTGCCGACCGCTTCGTCGGGGAGAGCCTCGTCGCCGTCGACGGGGACGAGCTCGAACGCACGCTCGAGGCGCTGCCCTCGGTGCGGTCGATCTCCTACGACCGCGCCTTCCCGCACACGCTGCGCCTCCTCGTTCGCCCTGAGCGGCCCGCGGCGGTCCTGCGCCGCGGCCGGGACGCCTGGCTCGTCTCCGAGCGCGGCCGCGTGATTCGGGTCGTCGAGCGCGACGCGCTGACGGCGTACCCGCGCATCTGGCTCACCGGCGTCCCGTCGCCCGCGCCCGGGTCGCTCGTCTCCGACACCCGCACGGCGTTGGCTCTCCGCGCGATCCGCGCCCTTCCCCAAGGGTTCCCCGCTCGTGTGCGCACTGCCCGCGTCCGGGAGGAGGAGGGGGTCACCTTCGTCCTCGTCCAGGGGACGGAGCTTCTCCTCGGTGAGGCGGCCGAACTGCCGGTCAAGCTCGCCGTCGCCGCCCGAGTGCTCGGTTCCCTTCCGGCCAACGAGCGCGCCGCCCTGGCCTACCTCGACGTCACGGTTCCTGCGCGGCCCGTGGGCGCGGAGAAGTCTCAACTCTCAGGTCAAGGGTGAGAGTTTGTCCACAACATCCCTGCAAATCGGGATTTGACAAGGTTGGTGCCTCGGCGTAACCTCACCCGGACGCTCAGGCTGAGCTTCAGGTGAGCGAGCCGCGGAGAGGAACGAGAACGTGAGAGACGCATCGGGCAACTACCTGGCTGTGATCAAGGTCGTCGGTGCCGGCGGCGGCGGCTCGAACGCCGTCAACCGCATGGTGGAGGCGGGGATCAGGGGCTGCGAGTTCATCGCGGTCAACACCGATGCCCAGGCCCTGCTCATGGTCGAGGCGGACCAGAAGATCCACATCGGCGCGGCCGCCACGCGCGGTCTCGGCGCCGGGGCGAACCCGCAGAAGGGCTACGAGGCGGCCATGGAGACCCGCGACGAACTCAAAGAGGCGCTCAAGGGGGCCGACATGGTGTTCGTCACGGCCGGCGAGGGCGGCGGGACCGGGACCGGCGCCGCGCCCGTCATCGCCGAGATCGCCCAGGAGCTCAAAGCCCTCACAGTCGGCGTCGTCACGCGGCCCTTCTCCTTTGAAGGAAGCAAGCGTGCCGAGCAGGCTCAGCGCGGCATCGACGAGCTCCGCGACAAGTGCGACACGCTGATCATCATCCCGAACGACCGCCTGTTGCAGGTCGTGGAGAAGCGCACCTCGGTCGTGGACGCCTTCCGCATGGCGGACGAGGTGCTCCGGCAGGGCGTCCAGGGGATCACCGACCTGATCACGATTCCCGGACTCGTCAACCTCGACTTCGCCGACGTGCGCACGATCATGACCGGCGCGGGCTCCGCACTCATGGGCATCGGCGAGGCGGAGGGCGAGAACCGTGCGGTGGAGGCCGCGCGCGCCGCGGTGTCCTCGCCGCTCCTTGAAGCTTCCGTGGCCGGCGCGACCGGGATCCTGCTCAACATCACGGGCGGCCCCGACCTCGGCCTCTTCGAGGTGAACGAGGCCGCCGAGGTCGTGACAGGGGCGTCTGACCTGAACGCGAACGTCATCTTCGGCGCTGTGATCGACGAGGGCGTGGGCGGCGTCGTCCGCGTCACCGTGATCGCCACCGGGTTCGACAAGGCCTACCGCCGCGAACGCCGCGTGCGCGAGGAGCCGCTCGGGCCACCGGAGCCGGCGCCCGAGGGCTTCGACGTCCCTTCGGACGTTCTCGAGGTGCCCTCCTTTCTCCGCCGCCCCTAGCATCCGGCTGCTGCCCGGAGTTGGTGTCGTCAGCGGGCGCCGATGAGCCCGCGCCGCCAACGTTCCAGCTCAGCTCGTCTTTCGGCGCACTCGGTCCGCCATCCGTCCGACTTTCGGCGATAGGCTGAAACTGGAGGGAGGCCCGCGGCGGCCCCGGGG
>JBOHAJ010000094.1:0-15273 GCA_050697715.1 Gaiellaceae bacterium | reverse complement strand
GATGACGACGACGCGGGCGCCGGCGGGGATCTCGAGCGGCCGCCCTCGCGCCGCGGCCGGCACGTTCAGGGGACGATTCGACTCCATGTCGAACCACATGGCGAAGAGGAGGAGCTGGAGCCCGGAGACGACGAGAAGCGCGACCAGCACGATCGTCGCCACCGGGATCGGGTTCCCGAGGAAGCGCAGCACGACCTCGGCGAGGCCGAGCGCGAAGCCCGCTCCCGAAAGCGCCAGACCGAGCAGGTAGAAGAGCACGAGCGGGTGGAAGTCCCGGATGACGTACTTCTCCTTCAGGCGCCAGAAGAAGCCTTTGGCGAGGAGCCAGGAGATCGCCGGAACCACACGGCGGAGGCGGATGCCGCTTCGCTCCCCCACCCCGTAGATCGGCCGCGAGGGAAAATCACGTACGCGCCGGTTCCAGACGTTCAGGTGCACCAGCAAGTCGTTGGGGAAGCCGTAGCGGGCGTAGAGGCGATCGAGGTCGAGGAGCCGAAGCGTCTCGAGGTTGACGGCGGTGTAGCCGGACTGCGAATCGGCCACGTGCCAGTACCCGGAGGCGATCTTGGTCAGGAAGGAGAGGACGGCGTTGCCGAGGTAGCGGGTGCGGGGAATGAGGCTCCACGCCTGCCCGGTGAACAGGCGGTTGGCCTTGGCGTAATCGCACTCCCCGCGGGCGACGGCGCCGACGAGCGTCTCCAGGTCCTCCGGGTCCATCTGGCCGTCCGCGGCCATGACGGCGGTCACGTCCATCCCGAGCTCGGCGGCGCGCCGGTAGCCGGTCACGATCGCAGCGCCGACGCCGCTGTTGCGCTCGTGGCGCACGACCTCGACGCGCGGGTCGGCTTCGGCGGCCCGTTCTGCGGTCGCGTCTTGCGAGGCGTCGTCCACGACGACGATGCGGTCGACGAAGGCCGGGATCGAGCGCACCGTGCAGCCGACCAGATCCTCCTCCCCGTAGGCGGGGACCACGACGGCGACGGTCTTTCCCTGGTACATGCCCCAGGTATCGGCGCGCCCGCAGCGGCGCTTGAGGGATCAGCCGGCTCTGCGGAGGCGGGCGACCGGCTCCCAGAGGAGCGCGGCCAGGATGCCGGCGATGAGCCCGATGAAGCCGCCCACGACGGCCGAGGTGCGGCTACTCCGTGCGTCCACTTTGGAGGCCGACGCTCCGGTGACGACTCTCGGTCGCTCCACCTCGCGCGCCTGGGCGAGGAGCTGCTCCGTCTGGAGCCGCTCGTCGGCGACGGCGGCCCGGCGCTGCTCGAAGACGGCGATGAGGCTCGTAAGCGTCAGCCGCTCCGCGGAGGTCAGGTCCTGCGTGCCCTGGATCGCGGCTGAAAGGTCGTCGAGTTGTCCGTCTGCGATCTCGATCTCCCGCTCCTGGGCGGCAAGGCGCTGCTCGAGCGTGCCGATCTTGGCGTCGGCGTAGCCGGACATGCGCGCGACGAAGGACTCCGCGATCAGGTTCGCGGCCCGCTCCGTCTTCTCCAGCGCGGAGCCGCGTACGGAGACGCCGACGAGGCTCGTCGTGTCGCGGCGGCTCCGCTCGCCCAGCAGGCTGGTCGAGACCGAGCTGCGCAGCTTCCCGGCCGGGATGCCGACTTCGGAGGCCGCCTCCTCGACCACCTCCTGGCTCTTCGCGATCGACGCCGCGCTCGAGGCGTCGCCTCCGATGCCGGTCACGGCAGAGCCACCCGACGCGGAAAGCGGCTGGCCGAGGTAGATGATGGCCTGCGCCTGGTAGACCGAGCCGTCGGCGCGGGCGAGGAGGAACCCCAAGGCCGCGCCGATCACGAGGCCGGCAACGGGCAGCCACCAGAGCAGGAGGATCGTGCGCGCGTAGCGGCCGAAGTCCACGTCCCGCTCGAGCTCAGGCTCAGGCGCCGGCCGCGACGCCCGGCGCAGGGGCTCGGTCTCGAGGCTCATCGGGCGCCGACTCTAGCAGCGGGCACCAGCGGAGGGCGCTGGCATACTGATCCCTGGTCCGGCCCGGGACGTTCCCATGCCCACGAAGGTCCTCATCGCACTCGTCACCCTCGCGCTGCTGCTCATGGCAGGCTTGGCCGCGGCCTACTTCGTCCTCCGACCCGACCGGCCCGAGGGTGGACTGGACACAGAGCTCGCAGGCGTCTCCCTCTTCGAAGGCACCGAGCCCGAGGAGGAGCCCGAGACGACAGAAACGACGGCCGAGACCAAGCCCCAGGAGCGCTGCTGGCCGAACTTCGGCGGCAACCCCCGTCGGACGCTCGCGCTTCCCGACGTCCGTCTCGGCCTCCCGGGGAAGCGGGTCTGGCGGCGCGTGATGAGCGACGTCATGGAGTACCCGCCGAGCTTCTGCGACGGGGTCGTGTACGTGAACCTCGAGCACGGGCTCACCGTCGCCGTGGACGCCGAGACAGGCCGGTTCATCTGGACGAAGCGGATGGAGGACTTCACGGCCTCGACTCCGGCGATCGACGGCCCGAGGCTGATCGTCAGCTCGCACGCGGGTACGGTCACGGCTCTTCGGCGCAAGGACGGCAAGCTCCTCTGGCGTCTGCGCGTGGGCGGCAAGGTGGAGTCCTCGCCGGTCGTCGTCGACGGCACTGCGTACTTCGGCACGACCGAGGGACGCCTCTTCGCGGTGTGGTCGAAGAGCGGGCGCGTGCGCTGGGCATACAACACCGGTGGGCGGATCAACGCGAGCCCGTCCGTGATCGGCGAGCGCGTCTGCATCTCCACGTACGCCGGGTCGATCCTGTGCCTGAACCGAAGGGACGGCACGAGGCTGTGGATCACCTTCGTCGAGCGTGACGTCTTCCGGATGGAGAGCTTCTACGCGAGCCCGTCCTCGGACGGCCGCCGGCTCTTCACGGTCGCGCGAACGGGCAAGGTCGTGGCGCTCTCGCTCTTCACGGGAAGGGTGCTCTGGACCTATCACCAGGGAGCGCTCGCCTACGCCACGCCGGCGATCGCCGAGGGCACGATCTACGTCGCCGCCTTCGACGGCGGCATCCGCGCCCTTCGCAGCGAGAACGGCAGGCTGCTCTGGCAGCGCAGCGTTCCCGGCCGGATCCTCGGGCACGGACTCGTCGTCGGCGGCCTCGTCTTCTTCTCCACGCTCGAGGAGAGGACGTATGGACTTCAGCGGAAGACAGGGCGAATCGTGTGGCGCGCCGACCGGGGGAAGTACGCACCCGGGATCGCCACCGACCGCTACTACTACTTCTCCCTCAACGGCTCCCTCCTGCGCTACCGCGGCCACGGCGGCATCCGGTAGCGCCTGCTACTCGAGCCAGCGGGCGAGCGAGCGGCCGAGCAACCGCTCGAGCTCGGCAACGTCCTCGCGGTAGGCCTCCACGAGGCGGCGACGCTCGTCGGGCAGGAGCGAGGGGCGGTCGAGGCCACGGGCGAGCACGGCTTTGGCCGGGCCGCGGACGGCCGCCGGCAGAACGGGCGCGAGGCGCCGCCCTGCGCGGATCACGGCGCCGACGGCCGCGTTTCGGGGGACGCCGGAGACGTTCACCGCGCGCTCGCTCGGCCGCGCGAGGGCGGGGTCAACGCCGAGGAAGGCAAAGAGCCGTCCGAGCTCGCCCTTGGGATCGGCGGCGAAGTCCTCGAAGAGGATCACGTGGATCCGGTCCCGCGGGAAGGCGTCGAAGTAGGGACGAAGCTGGTGGCCGTAGAAGCCCGTCTCGACGTAGTAGCCGGTGGCCGAGCCGGCCCGCCGTCGCTCCACCTGCTCGTCGAGCGCCTGCCCGAAGCCCGCATGCTCGAGGCCGTCCCGCACGTACATGAGGAAGTCGGAGTACGCGCGCTCGACCGGGTTTCGGAGGATCGCGACGAGCTTCGCCTCGGGCACGCGTTCACTGATCCGGCCGCACGACCAGGGGTTGGCGAGGTACTCGGGCGAGACCTCGCCCGCGACGAGTTTCTCGTTCGCGCCCTCGAAGAGCCGCTCGTAGTCCTCCAGGCGCCTGACGGTTCCCGGAGGGAGCGGTCGGTCGGTCGCGGGCGCCCCATCGAACGCGAAGAAGCTGGGGCCTTTTCTCTCGGGCACGAAGACCTGCGGGTGCCGCCGCAGCGCTGCGTGCAGGGCGGTCGTGCCGCTCTTATAGGCGCCGATGACGAGGAAGTCGGGGAGCAGCCGCTCAGCTCCCACGGATGATGCTCTCGTAGAGACGCTCGTGCTCCTCGGCGGCCGCATCCCAGGTGAGCGCGCGCCGCGCCGCCTCGACCCCGGCGAAGGCGGCCGCGAGCGCCTCGCCGTCGGAGAGAAGCCGTGCGCAGGCGGCCGCGAGCGCCTGTGGATCCTCCGGAGGGACGACCTCGCCCGCGGCGAAGCGGCGCACGGTCTCCCCGACGTGGCCCAGGTCGCTGACGACAACCGGCCGGCCATGGCCGATCGCGTCAGCGAGCACGCCGGAGGCGTCGATCCGCCGGTAGGGGAGGACGACGGCGGCCGCCTCCCCCATTAGCCCCGGGAGCTCCTCGCGCGGCACGAAGCGGAGGCGCCAGTCGATCCGCTCCTCCACGCCCAACTCGGCGGCGAGCGCGCGCAGCGGCTCGACAGGGTCGAGCGGGTCGCCGGCCACCACGAGCCGGGCGTCGGGGACGCGGCGGGCGATCTCGGGCAGCGCACGGAGCAGGACGTCGACGCCTTTGTACTGGCGGATGAGCCCGAAGAAGAGAAGCGTCGAGCCCGAGGGCGGCTTGGGCGCACGGCCGTCGTGCGGCTCGAACACCGGATGCGGGATGCGGACGAGCTTCTCGTGCGCCACCCCGAGGGCGGCAAGCTCCTCGAGGGCGCCCTCGGAGTGAACGACGACCCGGCGGACCGCGGCGAAGATCGAGCGCCAGGTGTCCACGAGGTGGCGGCTCCGGCGCGGAAGGACGTCGTGAGCAGTGAGGACGGTTGGCCGCCGCCGGGCGAGCTCGCGCAACCACAGCCGGTCGACGCGCGGGAGCGGCAGCCACTGTACGTGCACGACGTCGGGGGCGAGCGATCGCCCCCGTCGCACGAGGCGTAGCGCGCTCGGCCCGTACTCGGCCGCCTTCAGGGGGAGCCGAAGGGGCGAGCGGGGCGAGCGACCGAGCAGGCGCCCGCTCAGGGGAAGAAAGAGTTCCTCGCGCGCGTAGCCCTCGGCCTCCGGCACCGGCCCGTGGAGGAAGCGGGAGGTCAGGAGGTGGACGTCGTGTCCGCGGTGGGCGAGCGCGGCCGCCAGCCCGTGGTCGTAGGGCGGCGTGTAGGCGAGCGGGTCGATCTGGATGATCCGCAAGACCTAGTGCCCCATTACGCGGGCTCGCCCAGCGCGACGTCGCCGAGAGGCACGAAGCCCGTCCCGTCGCGAACGAGGCAGACCTCGGCGAGGTAGCGCGTCATCACGACGCCCTCGCGGAACTCGCCCAGGCGCGGCAGCGGGCGCTCGCCGCGGGCGAGGGCGAGTGCGAGCTCGGGATAGGCGCTGCCGGCGGCGAGGGGGAGCGGGAAGGCGCCGCCGAAGCGGAGGTTGACGTCGGTGATCTCGTGGCGGCCGGGCTCGGTGCGGAAGCACTGCACCGTCGCCGGTCCCGCGATCCCGAGCTCCTCGGCGACCTGGCGGCCGGCCTCGATCAGCTCCGGGTCCTTGACGGTCATCCCCTTGATGGACTCGCCCCCGTTCGACTCGATCATCGTGCGCGGGATCGCGTTCAGACAGCGGCCCTCGAGGTCGCAGAAGACGTCGATGGAGAACTCCTCCCCGGGGCAGACCGCCTGCACCATGGCCTCGACCGGCGTGTAGCGGAGAAAGTGGTCGAGCTCCTGGCGGTCGTGGGCGCGGAAGATGTTGCGGGAGCCGAAGCCGCGCCGAGCCTTGACGAGCACGGGGAACGCGAGGTCGCTCGGCAGCTCATCCGGGAGCCAGGTGCCGGGCGAGGGTATCGCGCGCTGCTCGCAGAACACGTGCGCGAGATACTTGTCGTTGGTGCGCTCGACGATGTCCGCCTCGGGCAAGAGAACGAGCGCGCCCAACGCGTCCCGCCGCTGCGCGAGCAGGAGCTGGTCCGTGTCCGCGAGGGGCACGACGAGCGCGACGTCGTGCTCGGCCACGATCTCGGCCAGCGCGGGCACGTATGCGTCGTCCGCGACCGGCGGGACGAGTAGGTGGCGGTCGGCCGCGTAGAGCGCGGGCGCGAGCGGGTTCAGGTCGACCGCGATCGTCGCCGCGCCGGCGTCCGCGAAGGCCCGGACGATGTCGACGCGCCTTCCGGCGCAAGTGAAGAGGACCGTGCTCATCAGACGGGAAAGGCTAGTTGGTCCAGCCGCCCGTCTCGCCCTTGTACGTCCCTGAGAAGAGGGCGAACGGCGTGCGGGCGAGGATGCGCAGGTCGAGCCAGAAGGAGCGGTGCTCCACGTACCAGACGTCGAGCTCGATCCGCTCCTCCCAGGGGAGGCGGGCGCGGCCGTGGATCTGGGCCCAGCCCGTGAGGCCGGGCTTCACGTCGAGCCGCCGGCGCTGGTGCGGCGTGTAGCGCTCCACCTGGTAGGCGAGTGTGGGGCGCGGGCCGACGAGGCTCATCTCCCCGCGAAGAACGTTCCAGAGCTGCGGCAGCTCGTCGAGGGAAAGCCGACGGAGGACGCTCCCCGCCCGCGTAATGCGCGGGTCGCCCTCGTTGACTGCGGGGCCCGCGCCTTGCCGCTCGGCGCCCACGACCATCGTGCGGAGCTTCAGCATCTCGAACTCCTGCCCGCCCCGGCCGACCCGGCGCTGTCGGTAGAACACGGGGCCTCCGTCCTCCAGCTTGATCGCGGCCCCCGCGGCGGCGAGGAATGGGCTTACCACGGCGAGGCCGAGCGCCGACCCGGCGACGTCGAGCGCGCGCTTGGCGTTCAGCGCGTCCCCTCCGCCTTGTCCCAGACCGTCGGCACGCCGGAGCGAAGGAGACGCCCGAGACCGGCGACCGTCGCCCACGTCACCAGCAGGTAGTAGTAGGCGAGCGCCGCCCCCGGCACCGGGATCCGCCGGCGCCCCGCGGCGGCGAGGCCGAGCCAGGCGAGCTGGACCGCCAGCGCCCCCCGGTAGACGCCGCCCCGGCGCGCGAGCCCAAGGCTCGACGCGAGCAGGCCGAGGTGCAGGAGCCCGCTCGAGTAGCGGAGCACGCGGTGGGAGACGAGCTGGAAGAGGTAGAGCGGCGGGCCGCCGCGCAGCATCCGCCCGGTCAGGAGGTGGAGCCAGCACTGGGCGAGCATCCGCTCCTTGCGCCCGTACTCCTCCTCGCTCGAGCCCGAGATCTTCTCGTACGCGACCGCCTCGGGCTCGTAGACGGCGCGGCGGCCGCGCTGCACCATCAAGTACGGGAAGCCGAGGTCGTGCCCGAAGCGGGGATCGCCGCCGGCGTAGTCCTCGCGGCGGACCGCGTAGATGGCTCCGTTTCCGCCCGTGATCCCGGCGAGTCGCGACTCGCTCTCGCGCAGCCACATCTCGTAGCGCCAGTAGGCGCCCTCGTGGTTGGTGCCGTCCGCCTGCTCCAGCGCAAGACGGCCGCAGACGTAGGCCACCTCCGGGTCGGCGAGGTCGCGCACGAGCCTGCGGAGAGCGTCCGGCGCCCAGAGGGCGTTCGCGTCGGAGAAGGCGAGAACCTCCCGGGACGTCTCCGCAACGGCCGCGTCCTGGGCGGCCACCTTGCCCTCCCGCGGGCGGCGGAGCAGGCGCACGCGGGGCTCCCCCGCGGCGATCGCCTCGACCGCAGCATCCGTTCCGTCCGTCGAGCCGTCCGAGGCGACGAGGATGTCGAATCGGTCGGGCACGTAATCGAGCGCGAGCAGGTTCTCGAGCCGGCGTTCGATCACGTCCTCCTCGTCGTGCGCGGCCACGACCACCGTCACCTCGGGCGTGACATCCGCCTTGCGCACCGGCCGGGGACGCAGACGAGCCAGCGCGGCCGCGGCGAGCGGGTAGCCGGCGTGCGTCCAGGCGAGCGCCCCGGCGGAGAGCCAGAAGATTCCCCTGAGCACGGCCCTAGCGTACTGCCGCCTCGTAGGCGGCCACCGTCTCGTCGATCACGCGCCCCCAGCCGGCCAGCTCCGCGATGCGCGCGCGGGCCGCCTCGCCCAGGCGTCGGCGGAGCTGCCGGTCGGCGAGCAGCCGGTCGATCGCGGCCCGGAGCGCTGGCCGGTCGCCCGGCGTCACGAGCAAGCCCGTCTTGCCGTCCACGACCATGTCCGGGAGGCCGCCGACGCTCGAGGCCACGACCGCCCGTCCGTGTGCCATCGCCTCCGCGCAGGCGACCGGGAAGCCGTCGCGGCGCGAGGGGAAGACGACGACGGCGGCCCGGTCGAACAACCGGTAGAGCTCCGCGCGAGGGAGCATCCCGCGCGCCTGCGGAACCCGGTGGCGCAGAGGCCCGTCTCCCGCAACCACGAGCTCGAGCCCGTCGGCGACGGCGAGGAGATCCTCGATGCCCTTCTCCGGCGAGAGGCGGCCGGCGAAGAGGACCTCCGGCGGGTCGGCCTCAGCGCCCGTCTCCTGCGGAAGGTGGACGCCGTTCGGCACGAAGCGTGCGTCGCGGGCGCCAAGCCGTTCTGCCTCCTCCGTCAGCGCCCTGGACACGCCGACGACGACCCGGGCCCGGCGGACGAGGGGGCGGGCGAGCGCGGGCGCCCGCCGCGCAAGCTCGACGTCCGTGCCGTGCAACGTGAGCACGAAGGGACGTCCGGAGAGCGCGGCGGGGAGGGCGGCGGGGAGCCAGTGGGCGTGGACGACGTCCACGCGCCGCGCCGCGCGCCTGGCGGCCCGCGCCATCGAGCCCACGAGCAGCGGAGCCGCCCAGGGCCGGCGGCGCAGGTTGGCGACGACACCTCCGCCGTAGGCGAGCCCGAAGTCCCGGTACGAGCTCACTGGGGCGACCACCTCCACCTCGAGCCCGCGCGCGCGGAGGCGCTCGACGGTGTCCGCGAGGAAGCGCCCCGCGAAGTCCTTGTCGTCGCGTGGGTACGAGGTCGTGAGGACCGCGACACGCACTAGACCGCTCGGGCGCGTGCGCCGAAGACGAGCGGCACGGCAAAGGCCAACACGGCGAGTGCGAAGAAGTAGTACATCTGCATCGTCAGGTAGAAGGCATTCCCGGCCATCGTGCCGACGACCGCAGCCGTCAGGCCCCAGGCGAGCGCGCGCAGGCGCACGGAGCCGAGGTCCCCCGTCCGCGCGAGCGCCGCGGCGATCCACCGGCCGGCCCCCAGCCGCTGGAAGAGGTAGACGAGATACGCGAGGAAGACGGCGCCGCCGACGAGGCCGGTCTCCGTGAGCACGCTCAGGTAGTAGGAGTGCGGCCCCCAGTTCGACTTCCCTGTGAGGAACTCGTAGTAGGCGGCGAACGTGTTCTTGCCCAGGCCGAAGAGCGGGTCGTCGCGGAGGACGGGTCCGAGGAGGTCGTAGAGCTCGATGTGCAGGCGGCTCGACGAGCTCGAGACGCTCGTCCGCACGCTGAGGATCGTCTCGAAGAAGCGCGTGCGCTGCGCGACGATGAGCGCGACGACGCCCGCCAGGGCCGTCAGCGGCACGAGCAGCCGCGGGGAGACGAAGAGGCGACCGTAGGGGATCGCGAGCACGAGGAGGCCGAAGGCCAGGCCGAGCAGCGCGCTCCGGGAAAGGGTCGCAAGCTGGACGAGGAAGAGGAAGCCGAGTAGGGCCGCCAGCGGCACGCGCAGGCGGTTCCCGCGCTCGAGGCGCAGGTAGACGGGCAGGAGGACGAGGAGCGGAACGAGGAGCATGATGCCGAGGTGGTTCGGGTCGACCGTGAGCCCGTTCGTCCGGTAGATGTTGAACCCGGCCGCGACTCCGAAGAGCTGGAGGCCCGTGACCTCGCCGGTTAGCGGCTCGAGCGCGAGCGCGTCGAGCTCCCCCCCGGTCGCCTCCGCGTAGGCGAGCCCGAGCAGGCCGTAGACGGCGTTTGCCGTGAGGCCGGCCATGAACCAGACGAGCGTCAGCCAGAAGAACCGCTCGGCCCGGCGCGCGAGGTGGGAGACGGCCGCCACGAGGAAGAAGAAGTGGACGGCGAAGGCGATCATCCCTTTGGCGTAGAGGTTTCGCGAGGCGACCGTTTCCAGGTTGAAGTAACCGACGAGGTAGACGAGGAGGAAGATGAGAAGGAAGGCGCCGAGCACCTGTGCGGTGGGTGGGAAGCGCCAGTCGCGGGTGCGGATCCGCGAGACGACGAAGGCGAGGACGAACGCACTCGCGGCGATCTCGGCGAGCGTCACGTCGGCGGCGCCCACCCCCCAGCGGAGCTTCGTGAACGTGACCGTGAACATGGTGGCGAGGAGGAGGCCGTCGAGGACGCGGATCACGGCAGGCTCCTCAGCATCCCGGCGAGCTTCTCGACGCGCGCCCTCCGCGAGAGGCGGTCGCGTAACTCGGGCGCAAGCTCGACGCTCTCGAGCGAGCCCTCCCGCCAGCGCTCCACGAGGCTGTGGAGCCCTCCGGCGATCGCGTCGGCGTCGTCGGGTGACACGATCACGCCCGCGCCCGTCTCGCGCAGGAGCTCGGCGGCGGGACCGTCCGAGGGCACGGCGGCGAGAATCGGTCGTCCGGCCGCCAGGTACTCGAAGATCTTCGTCGTGATGACGAAGCGCCCGCGGCCCTCGCCTGCGGGGACGAGCAGGAGGAGCGCTTCGGAGTCGCGCTGGAGGGCGAGCGCCTCGTGTCTCGGGAGGTAGGGGAGCACCTCGATGCGGTCCCCTAAGCCGAGCTTCTCCGCGTAAGCGCGGTCGCGGTCGCGGAAGTCGCCGACGAAGCGCGCGACGACCTCCTCGCTGGAGCGGGCGAGCGCCTCTAGGAATGGGCGGGGGTCGCGCCGCGCGAACATCGTGCCGGTGTGCGTGATCCGGAACCGCTCCGTCGAGGGCCGGTACTCGAGCCCCTCGAAGTCCTCGAAGTCCGCGCCGTGCTCGATCACCTCGACTGGACCGCGGGGGGCGAGCGCGCGTATCTCGTCCGCGATGGCTTCGGAGACGGCTACGACGGCGTCGGCGCGATGAGCAACGCTGCGGGCAAGAAGTCGCTCGCCGCGCACAGCCCGGCGGCGGTGCGGATGAGAGACGAGGGAATCGCGGAGCTCGGCCACCCAGCGGACGCCCGTCAGCCGGCGCACGGCGAGCCCGATGAGCTGCACGGAGCCGGGCGGCGAGCTCGTGATCACGACGTCGATCCCGTGCTGGCGGACGATCCGGCGGGCAGCCGGGGCGGCGGTCAGGGCCCAGGGGGCGCTGGGATCCGGGACGAGCACGCGGCGGTAGGCGAGGACCGCTCGCATTCCGAGGCGGGCGAGGCCGCGGGTCCGCTCGAGGGTCTCGCCCGGGCGGCGCACCTGCGGACTCAGGTTGCGTACCCGGTGCACGACCACCCCGGGCGGGGGGGTGAGCGACTCGTCCCGGTGCACCCGCTTGGGGTCGCCCGGCGCGAGCACATGCGTCTCGAAGCCGAGGTCGGCAAGGTGCGTCGCAAACTTCAGGGGCCGGGGCACGCCGCCGCCCCCGGCCGGGGGCCAGTACATCGTCACGAGGAGGACCTTCACGCCGCGGATTGTGACTGAGCCGTGCGGGAGACCGCGGCAGCCGGGCTGTAGCATTCCGCTCCGTGCTCACGGCGGGCCGGCGCGGATGGACCCTCGGCACCTGGCTCGTCGCCGCGGCGCTCGCCCTCCTGCTCTCGCTGCCCGCCGTCTGGTGGGAGCCGCTGCACGCCGACGAGGTCGTGACGCTCCGTTTCGCGCCAAAGGGGCTCGGCGAGATCGCCCACGACGTGTTCCGCGAGCGCGGCGGTGCGCCGCTCCACTTCTTCGTCGAGCACTTCTCCCTCGACTGGCTCGGCGGGCTGGAGGGGCTGCGGCTCCCCTCGGTGCTCTTCTTCCTCGCCGCCCTTCCCGCCGCGGGGCTGTTCGCGTGGCGCCTCCTCGGCGGCCGGGAGGCACTGCTCCTGCCCGTCGCGCTCGCCCTCGCGCCGATGGCCGTGACCCTCGCCACGTTCGGGCGCATGTACGCCCTCTTCCTGGCCGCCACTCTCTGGGCGACGGTCGCCGCCGTGTTCGCCGCGGAGCGGGGCAGGCTGGTGCCCTGGGCCCTCGCCGGCGTCGCCGCCGGGCTCCTCGTCTACGTCCATCCCGTGGCGCCCCTCTACTCCGCGCTCGTGCTCCTGACCGGCGGGCTGCACGGGGAGGACTCCCTTCGCCGTCTCCTGCGGACCGCCTGGACGGCGCCGCTCGCGCTGGCCCTCGTCCAGCTGCCCTACTACGTCTACGCCCTCGGCGTCCTCACCGACCGCTACGAGGTCGGGCTGGGCGCCCCGCGCGCGGGGACGACACGCCTCGCCGGGCGCTCGATCCCCGAGCAAAGCCTTCACGCTCTCGGTCCGGATGCGCTCGCGGGCGGCATCGCATTCGCGGTGCTGGCGACGGCGGGAGCCGTCCTCGCCTGGCAACGGCGCCCGCGCGCGGCCGCCGCGCTCGGGCTCTGGGTCCTCGTCCCCGTCGGGTTCTTCACGCTCGTCCCGACCGGCTCGACCTTCTTCTTCAGCCGCTACCTCCTGCCCGCCCTCCCGGCCTACCTCCTGCTCGTCCTCGCCGGCTCCCTCGGGCTCGGCCGCTTCGGACGAGCGGGCCTGCTGGCGGGAAGCCTGCTGACGGCAGGCGCCCTCGCCTGGCAGGCGACCAGCGACGTGCGCAAGCTCGACGGGCTGCGCGAGCTCGAGCTGAGCGACCTCGTCACCGCCGTCAACGCGACGGAGGGCGAGCGCATCGTCTTCTCCGCGACCGGTGTCCGGCCGTTCGCCGGCCGGACCGCGAGGGCGCTCGACGAATACGTCCTCCTCGAGGGTGCCGCGTTCGACAAGGCGCCGGAGAGAGACGCCGAGGCGCTCGCCGCCTTCCTCGACAGCGACCGCAGGCCCGCCGTGGGCCTCTGGGCCTTCGGAGGCCCGCCGGAGCGCATCGCCGCCGCGCGCGAGCGCCTGGCCGCCGTCGCCGGCGTGGAGGTGGTACCCGTCTCACCCTGGATCGTGTTGGTGCGGTCCGTCACGCCCGAGGAACCGCGCTCGCTCGTCGAGCAGGCGCTCGCCGTGCGCGAGGCCTGGTACCGCGGGGAGCCGGAGGACCACGAGGCGGAGCGGCTCGTGCGAGTCGACCGGCGCGCGCTCGCGGGAACCGCGGAGTAAGGACTACAGTCAAAGGACGAGATGAAGCGCTCGCGCTCCTCGCCGTTGCGATCGCCGTCGCCTCTGCCTCCAGCGTCTGGTCCTCGTCCACGACGGCTGAGGCGGAACCCGCGGTTATGGTGGTCGCGAGCGATGCGGTTCGCGCAGCCCGCGTTCCGATCACCGGCGCAACGCCGGTCGAGGAGGAAGCGGCTCGAAAGGCGCTCACCCGGCTGGGAGAGGCGAGCCCGGTCGTCCGCGTCGGCTTCGACGACCGCGCCCAGGGAAAGGGGCGACGGCTCGTCGTCCAGGTGCGGTCGCCGAAGACGCCGGGTAACCGCCAGGTGCGCAACTTCGAGGCCGACTGGCTGGGCCAGCTCGTCGTCCTCGACGTCGTCACGACGCTGCGGAAGCGGAACGTCCGGATCGACTGGGCCGAGCTCCGCGGAGCCGAGAGTGTGGGCACGACAACGACGCCAGCGAGCGGAGCCCGGCGGACGCCGGCCGAGCTTCGCCGGCTCGCCGAGCGGATCGTCGAGCGGGGCGTCAACGCCGGCCTGGACGTGCGAGAGGTAACCGCCTATCCGATCGCCACCGGCGCCGTGCGCGTCGTCGTCCGGCTCACGCAGCGCCAGATCCTCGAGAACACGAACACGCGCTGGTCGAGGACGCTCCTGCCGGACCGCTTCCAGGTGAAACGACCGTATTCCGCGATGCTGGTCGTCCTAGCCCCGGACGGGACGCCCGTCCATTACGGCGGGAACTACAGCCCGAGCGCGGGGGGCACGGCGTACGGCGTGTCGTCGGCCCTCCCGCCCGGCACGCGCAGCTCTCCAGCACTTCCGGAGGGTCCGACCCGGCTCGAGATCACGATCGAGCGGGCGATCGGCCAGCCGTCCCGCCTCACGTTCCTCCTCGACTGCGAGAGCGAGTCCATTGGCGTCTTGGATCCGGACACGGCGTGCGAGCGGCTCGAGCGCGAGTGGGTCGCCTTCCTCCCGCCGGTCGCCGGCGACACGACGTGCATCGGCGGTTTCACCGACCAGATGAGCCTGAAAGGCACGATCGGCGGCGTGCCCGTGAGTCGCGACTACTCGAACTGCTACATGTCGACGACCAACCGCTGGGAGGAGCTCCTCGGCGTGGAAGCGCCTTCCTAGGCGAGCTCGATCGCCGGCGGGGTCACCCGGGCGACTCTAAGAGCGCGCCCGCGTCCGCCGACGCGAGCCACTCCGCCGCCTGCCGGTACGTCCGGCCTCGCTCGCCCCGGAAGAGGAGCGCCCGCAGCCGCAGGGACGCGAGCAGTAGCCGACGGGCCCGCTCCGCCTGCACAGGCCCGTGATGCTTGGCGAGGAAGCGCATGTGGCTGCGCAGCTGCTCCCGGAACATGGGCCCGAAGGCGGGCGTCTCGCCCCAGCGGGCGCCGGTGGAGACGCCGCCGACGTGGACGAACTCCGCCTCCGGGGTGAAGACGACCGCCCAGCCGGCGCGGCGGGCGCGGTAGCAGAGGTCCATCTCCTCCCCGTACATGAAGAAGGCGGGGTCGAAGCTGCCTACCGCCTCCGCCGCCTCGCGGCGGACGAGCAGTACCGCGCCCTTCAAGACCTCGACCTCCCGCGCCTGCGCGTGGTCGAAGCCTGCGCCGTAGAAGGCGTTCAGAAGGCGCGTGCGCGGGGCAAGCCGCCGCAGGAAGAGGTACTCGGTAGCAAGTCGCCAGAGGGTCGGGTGCCCGCGCACGGACCGCTGCAGAGAGCCGTCGGGGTTGCGCAGACGCGGACCCACGATCCCCGCGCGCGCATGGGCCTCACCGTAGGCGACGAGCCGCTCGACCGCGTCGCCGACCGGCCAGGCGTCCGAGTTGAGGAGCAGGAGCCAGCGCCCCGTCGCTTCCTCCATGCCCGCGTTGTTCCCGGCCCCGAAGCCGCGGTTCTCGGTCAACTCGAGCAGCCGCACCGAGGGGAAGCGCTCGCGCACGAAGGCCGGGCTCCCGTCCGTCGAGGCGTTGTCCACCACGACGACCTCGTGCGGGCCGCCCGCCACCACGCCGAGAGAGCGCGCAAGGTACTCCCGCGTGTTGTACGAGTCGATGATGATGGAGACGTCGCTCACCGGCCGACCTTTGGCC